>NZ_JBFUKU010000237.1:0-8169 GCF_056400685.1 Pseudomonas sp. P5_A12
CCGCCAGGGCGCACGAAATGACTCCTTCGGCCATCAGCAAATTGATAGCGCGGTTAGAAGATCGGCTTCGGGTTCGGCTTTTCCAGCGAGGTTCCCGAGTCCTCACTCTGACGGAGGAGGGGGCTGCTTACCTGCGCAGTGCGAAAGCTGTGGTTGAAGCTATGAGTGAGGCAGACTCTCTGGCAGAAGGGCTTCCTTCAAGGGTCAGTGGTACGTTGCGAATCCACACGATGACCTCTTTTGCAAAGCAGCAAATTGTGCCCTGGTTGCCAGAATTCCTCGACACTTATCCCGGTCTTGATGTCGAGATTCAGTTAGGCGCCCAGTTCGTTGACCAATTCGAGCAAGGGTTGGACATAGCAATTCACAGTGGGATTCTTCCGAGCTCATCCAGAATTGCAAAGAAAATCGGCGAATGTGAGTGGTTGCTTTGTGCTTCGCCTGATTACCTCGAAAAGTATGGAACACCGCTACAGCCGAAAGACCTGATGAACCATCGCTGCTTTAACTTCAGCTTCGTCAGTCCCTGGAACAAATGGGCGTTTATCCAGGATGGTCTGGGCGTCACGACCCCTGTGAAGCCGAGGGGCTCGTTTACTCAAGGCGAGCTGCTAAGAGATATGGCCAAATCAGGCGCGGGCATAGTCCGTCTTGCAGACTTTCACATTGGAAAAGATATCCAGGAAGGCTCGCTTGTACTCCTTCTTGATGAGTTTAAAGCGGAGATCTTGGAGCCTATTTACCTACTCTACTCAGACCGCAAGCATCTGAGCCCTCGCATTAGAGTGTTCATCGATTTTTTTCAGCAAAAATGGATTGATCATCCATGGAAGGTCGTGAGGGGACTACCCGAGGCGCCTAGATAGCCACTACGGCACCGCCGCTAATTTTTAATCTACCCACGCGGCAACCGGCGCAACTATGACCCCGAGCAGCAACGCGTCTCTGATCTTACTCGCCGGTAATCTCGCCGCCCCCCCTGCACTCAACAGAAAAATCTCCGTTGTAAAGCCAAGTCATCCGAAATTTCCTAGACGATTGCTACGTTGGGGGCTCCTGTCATTTTGTGCCACGAACCTGTTCCTGGCGTTCACAGCTGGTGTGATCTGCTAGCTATATTCAACCTTGAATTAGAGCCATAACCTCTGCCCATGGTGAACAGCACATCCAGTGTTGATTCATCTCAGATGCTGGGTTCGTCCGTGTGTAAAGCACGAATCCTCAGCCGGAGAATAAAAATAATTACCCGGAGATTTCCCCATGGGATTTACTCAAGAAACAACTGGAGTTCTATCCTCCGTAAAACGTATTCCTAAAGGCGCAGGCGCTGCGTCTTGGGGAGCAATGGCTTTGTTGTGGCTTGTTTACGCCATGGATGCTAACTCTCGCCAGATGTTCTTCATGGTCTTGCCTTCTATCACTAGCGAGTTCAAAACAAGCGCTGAGCTGACTGGATTGCTTGCTGCCTTCATCACGATCGCGACGTCCTTGATAGCAGTGCCTTACATGATCTGGGCTGATAAAGGCGGTCAAGGATGGATGCGAAAATATCGCCATCTTCCGATCGTAGTCGCTTACACCCTTTTCACCTTTCTGACGGGTCTGAATTTCTTGACCGGGTCGCTGGGAGTGCTCGTTGCACTTCAAGTGATGTCTCACGCATTTGGCGGTGCCGGTGAAGCCATCGAGGTCACCTCGTTGTCTGAGTGGTGGTCGAAAGAGCGACGTGGCTTCGCACTGGGGCTTCATCACACCGGATATCCTTGGGGCACATTGATCGGCGGCCTGGCAATCAGTGCTCTGCTTAACGCTTATGGCCCGGAAAACTGGCGCTTGGCCTTTCTGCTGTTCCCGGTGCCGATGATCATCATCTTCTCGATCTACTGGTGGTTTAGTACGAAGAAGCGGTACGAGTCATTTGTTGAACACGCTCAAGCTGTAGGCGAAACGCCTCCGGCGTTGCAGGCTGCCCATGGCGTTGTTGAAGTACCAAAAGGCGCTTTCAAATCTGCGATGAAAAATCCAAACATCAGCGCCATTGCACTGATCTCGATGTTTGCGATTGTAGGCTACTTCGGCATCAGCTTCTGGCTGCCTCAGTATCTGGCATTTGTAGCGCATTATAACTTTGCAGAGGCTGCTGCTTACTCGGTGCTCTTCACTATCACTGGGGGTATCGGTCAGATTGTTTGGGGCTGGATTTCAGACCGTGCTGGTCGAAAACTTTGCCTGGTACTGGTTTTCGCCTGGCTTGCGGTGGGCATGTACCTCTTCAAGTATTCATCGGTCAGCTTAACTTCGCTAATCGCGATTCAATTGTTTGCTGGATTTGCAATGAACGCGCCTTACACACTTCTGTATGCGATTGCGTTCGATTCTGCGAAGCAAGGCACGACAGGACTTGCAGGTTCAATCGTCAACGTCGGCATTTACGCCGGTGGATTCGGGCCTTTCGTGATCGGAATGTTCATCGGGGCAGGTGGTGGCTTTGAGCAAGCTGCAGGCTACAACTACGCACTCTACTTCATTTCCGGACTAATGGTGTTGGCAGCAATCATCACAATATTTTTCACCCGGGAAACTACAGGATGGTTTCTCAAGTACGACAGGGCGTTGGTTTCGAAACACTCTTGCAACATGGGTTTGTAACGAGCTTGTTGCACCTGCACTAATAAAAAATCCCCATGGGATAGTTAAAGCTAGGAGAAAGTCATGACCCTTATTAAAGATGCCAAATGGCTGAGCCAATTTGCCGATGAGTTGAACGGTGATGCTAATTGGACGGCCGCTGCTCGTTATTTTGATGGACGCATCCAATTCAAGCACAGCACCGGTTTTTCAACGCTCGCGATTCTCGCTGGTAAAGTCGTTGCAGTTTATCCGGAAGGAAGCCCCTTAGGTGCGGATGTCATCGTGTCTGGTTCTGATGATGAGTGGCAACGTGTTCTTGATGGAAAGATCGACTGGTTTGAAGCGTTGTCCCCAGGGTTGGGCAAACTTGAACTAGAGGGCAATGTAGTCGCAGCATGGCAATACGTTGATGTGATGGCCCGTGCGTTCGACGCGATGAAGCGTGTCGGGAACGTTAATAAAACTGCACCTATCTCTTATTCACCTGGGCCCAAGCCGTCGGGCAAAGAGACGGTTGGACGGTATATCACCGTGGATGGAATTCGCGTTTATTACGAAGAGGCCGGGGAGGGGCGTCCGCTCGTTTGCTTCCACGCGGCTTCACAAGATTCTCTAATGTACAGACACGTGCTGGATGGACTGTCTGATGAATTTCGTGTCATTGCAATTGATGCTCCAGGGCACAGCAAGTCAGAGCTACCCGCATCCGGCCCATTCCACAGTCTCACTCGCCACGCGGAGTTCAACGAGCATCTGATGGAGGCTCTGGGACTTGAAAGGCCCGCCATTATGGGATGCTCCATGGGCGGCAATCTGGTGCTGGAATTGGGTGCACGTCGACCCAATGCGTACAGTGCAATCATCTCAGCGGAAGGGGCAGATTTCACCCCGACGGTTTCCGAGTTCTTCCTCGATATGTTGCTCATGAATGGGCCAGAGATTATCGGTGCCTGGTCTCGTTCGATGACGGGCAATCGCACTCCACCAGATCGTGCTAAAGAAGTTGTTTGGCAGATCTCCCGCACCACCCCTCAAGTCATGAAGGGTGATCTGACCGGCTACGCGAACTTCGATCAACGACAGCAGGTAGGGAAGATCAAAGCACCTGTTCTACTGTTACGTGGTGATGCAGATTGGTTGGTGTATCAAGAAAAGGTCGAGGAGACAGCATCTCGCATACCAGGTAGTAAGATCGCGGTTTTAGCTGGCACAGGCCATTACCCAATGACTGAAAATCCGCTGGAGTTTTGCGACACGGTGCGTACCTTTCTGCGAGATGCCAATCGTAGTGTTTAACTGATTTTGGAAATTGCGGGAAAGCCTATGCAAAAAATAGGCTTTCTTGCCTCCACGCCGGAGACGGGTCGTTTGTGGACTCTGTTCGTAAGTCTTGGCGGCTAAGCAAACTCAAAGTGGCCTGTAGCTGCTCACCTATTGGCGTTTCGACCTCGTTGCAATGCTTCTCCTTCACAGTGCGAGGAAAAGCAATACGCATGGTGCTCTACGATTCAACATCGCCCCTATGAACTGTGATCGCTCACAGGCCGCTTTCATCTTCTGAAAGCTCTGCTAAAAAACGATTTGCATTTGCGACATATCCCAATGCGTTGGCGCGTAGTCCTGCTTGCTGATCCTCATTGAGCGCGCGAACCACTTTGGCAGGCGAGCCCAGCACTAATGACCCATCCGGAATGACCATTTTTTCAGTTACGAGAGCCTTGGCGCCAATGAGGCAGTTCGCACCTATTTTGGCGCCGTTGAGTACGACCGCCTGAATGCCAATCAAGCTGCCATCACCGACTTCACATCCATGAAGCATCGCTTGATGACCGATGGTGACATCTTTCCCCAGGGTCAATGGAAAACCCGGATCAGTATGTAGGATGGCACCGTCCTGGATATTCGATCCCTGACCAATCGTGATCAATTCGTTGTCGCCACGAATGACAGCGCCGAACCAAACACTGGAATTCTTCTCCAAGCGTACTCGACCTATAAGAGTAGCTGTAGGTGCTACCCAACTCTGTTGGTGAGCGTCAACTTTGAGGTCTCCCAAACGATATTTCATTGCTGATTATTCCCTTTCTGTGTGGAAGGAACGCTGCGGCACGCCTGAGTTCTTTGGGGAGCGCTGCGTTTAAATTAGGCATCCTGCGTGGCCGCAGATTGGATCAACGGTGGTGTTATTGGTCACCCTCGAGGCTTTAGGCACTAGGTCTTTTTCAGGTACAGGCATGTCCTTGCGCACAACCTGTGCTGTTCCAAATAGACAGCAAAGAGACAGCTGCATTTGTGGTTAGGCTCTGTCTGGTGCACAACCCAGCCTGGTGACCACTGGGATAGTTCTCCTAGATAACAAGCGTGCAAATACGTTACGCATCGTAGTGAGGTGTCGAGCGAGCGCATTCTTCGAAGTAAATTGCGTAGCAATGTGGCGACAGGGCCAACCGGCGGGAGCCTGCGCAAGTGAATCCACGGCTGTCGTAGGGCGCTCATGACCGTTCTCCAGTCTTATTTTTATGTGGCCGATGCTAGTCCGCATTCAACGGGGGCTTGCCGGATATTAGTGATATGTGATCACAGTATAAACGATTGCACAAGACTTTGTGGGATGGTTGGCACAAAGGCCGACCATTCGCCCACCCGAAAAATGACCGGAACCGATTACTCTTAGGAGAAAGCGTCCTGTCGAAAACCTGAAGGCCTCGAAATCCTGGTGCAATGTGAGTCTACTAACGCTCAAATTCGGTCTGTTCCGGATTTCTAGCGACCTCGTCATGCTGTGATCACAGATGCCTTATTGTTCTATGCCGTACGGTTTAATCTGCTTATAATCCTTGCCATGAACATATCCACACTTGTGACGCCCATGATCCGCCAGACCCTCAGTGCGGACGTTTACTCCCAACTGCGTGATCTGCTGATAAGTGGACGCGTGATGCCCGGGGAGAAGCTTTCACTCAGATCCATTGCGGATGCTCTGGGTGTTAGCGTTATGCCTGTGCGGGAAGCTGTACATAGGTTGGTCGCTGAGCAGGCGCTTGAAATGTCGGCAAATCGGTATATTCGCGTCCCTTTGCTGACAGTCAGCCAGTTCCGCGAAATCACCAGTATTCGGCTGAACCTGGAAGGGCAGGCTGCGGCGCGTGCGGCAGAGTTGGTTGGTTCGGATGCGTTGCGTGAGATAGAGGGTATTCACGAAGCCTTTTGCAACGAGTTTGCGCAGAGCGCTCCCGATGAGTCACGCCTCATCGCACTGAATAAAGAATTGCATTTCGCAATCTATAATCAGGCGGAAATGCCCATCCTGCTCCAGATAGTTGAGTCCCTGTGGTTAAGAATAGGGCCTATCCTCAATTATGACCTGCGCTCCGGCAATGAACGCGTGGTTCAGCGAGTACAAGCCAGCCATCATGCTGCCATGGTTGAGGCTTTAAAGAAGCGCGACCCTGTTGCTGCTTGTGAGTCTTTACAGAACGACATTAAGAGTGCTGCAGAATTTATCCTGAATACAGGTGCACTGATCGTGGCCGATGCAATCAAGCCTGTGGAAACTGATTAATTTCATCGACCAACTATAAAAAACGAGGCGCTCTGAAAGACAGGGCGCCTCGTTTTTTTTGCTCTTCTCTTACATCTGAGCGCCGATCATCCAAGGCACTGTTTCTTCGTTGCCAACGCCTAGCGCTTCACTTTTCGATTTTTCTCCAGACGCCACGCGAATAAGCATGTCGAAGATTTCCTTGCCCTTGGTTTCAAGGGTGGCATCGCCATCCATGACGTCCCCGCAGTTGATATCCATGTCGTCCTTCATCCGGGTGTACATCTTCGTGTTGGTCGCAAGCTTGATCGAAGGGGCAGGCTTGGCGCCAAAGCACGAGCCACGTCCAGTGGTGAATGCAACCAAGTTCGCGCCGCTGGCGATTTGGCCGGTGGCTCCCATCGGGTCGTAGCCAGGTGCATCCATAAACACCAAGCCTCGGGCCGTGATTGGCTCGGCGTAACGGTACACCCCCATGAGTGCGGAGGAGCCGCTTTTGGCAACTGCGCCTAAAGACTTTTCAAGAATGGTCGTCAGGCCGCCAGCCTTGTTACCAGGAGTGGGGTTGTTGTCGATGCTGCCTTTTTCGCGGTCTGCGTAGCTTTCCCACCATTTGATAAGGTCGACGATACCTTGGCCAACCTCACGGGTTGCCGCGCGGCGAGTCAGGAGGTGTTCAGCGCCGTAGATTTCGGGCGTTTCGCTCAGGATGGCCGTTCCGCCCTGCGCTACGAGCATATCGACAGCAACACCGAGGGCGGGGTTGGCCGTGATGCCTGAATACCCGTCTGAACCGCCGCACTGGAGCGCCACTGTGAGGTGCTTGGCCGAGACCGGCTCGCGCCGGCACTCGTTGGCAACCGGCAGCATTGATTCCACAGCAGCAATGCCGGCGTCAGCTGCGTTGCGAGTTCCGCCAACGTCCTGGATAACCACGGGAGCGATAAGCTTGCCGGTCTCGATGCCCTGAGCCATGAACAGCGCGCCCATCTGATTGGCTTCACAGCCAAGGCCGATGACTACCACGCCAGCGAAGTTGGCGTGCTTGATGAACCCGCCAAGCGTTCGCCGCAGTTGGTTCACACCCTCGCCGTTGTGCTCAATGCAGCAACCAAAGCTGTGGGTGATTGGCACCACGCCATCCACGTTCGGATAAGCATCTAGTGCACCGTTTCGCGAGAAGTGTTCAACCACCATTTTAGTCACTGTAGCGGAGCAGTTCACTGTGCTCACGACACCAATGTAGTTTCGAGTAGCAACACGACCGTCCGCTCGGACGAAACCTTGGAATGTGACGGGATCGGCGGGTGGGGTGACAATCTTGGCGTCTTCTCCGAACGCATAGTCCCGCTCGAACGTCGCCATTTCAAGATTGTGAGTATGTACATAATCGCCAGGCTCAATAGTTTGTGTAGCAAAACCAATAATTTGGCCATAGCGCAAAACAGGTTCACCTAAGTTAACGTGTGCAAGAGCAACCTTGTGCGCTGCGGGCACATCGGATCGTACTACAATGTTGTTAAACTCAGTGACCACTGTTCCTTGTGCGATCGGAGCACGCGCGATCGCAACGTTATCGTTGGGGTGGAGTTTAAGTGCCAGGGATATGGTATTCATTTCATCCTCGAATTTTCAGTAATGCACGGCGCAGCTTGGGGCAATACTATGTTGTCCCGAGTTTTAGTGATCGTTTCCTGTGCTTGACGTAACTTGGTGCTCAGGAATGCTGCAACGGTCAAAAGCGCTGCGACAATGATGAGTCCATTCTTGGTGCTCCCTGTCGTTTGCTCTACGAAGCCCAGCAATGAAGGGCCGAAGAAACCACCGGTAATTCCGAAGGTATTTACTAACGCAAGTCCTGCCGCCATACCAGCTCCCGCTAGCCTTGAACTGGCGAAGAGGAAAATCACAGGCTGAACAACAAAAAACATCGACGCTGTGAGAGTAAATCCTATGAGTGCGATCAAGGGCGTGGTGTAAGCTGCAAGGGTCAATCC
>NZ_JBFUKU010000238.1:0-8092 GCF_056400685.1 Pseudomonas sp. P5_A12
GCTTGGTGAAGATGCCACAGCTGCAACCCTTGGCGTACAACGAGCTTTGACTCTGCCAAGTAACCAGTTTTTTCCTTTTGCATGATCTGCTCCGCTAAGCAACTGAATCGTCAGACGTGTTTAGACGCCTTAACGACGTCCGGACATCGGACGCCGCTCACTATCATTCAAAGGCCGGAGGACTGAAATATCGAATCCCCCGCGAAACTCGCGCGCATTGAACGGCGGCCACAACAGCCCCAGGCTTAACGATGAGATACAGCAGGCACCACAGCCACGTCAGCACCTCCTCGAGGTACGCATATGACTAACTCCCGTTCATACGTGCCGACTGGATCAGGCTCGTGATCGCCGCTATCCGCCCTACGTGCGATACGAACCTGGAAAACGAATGGATACAAACCGTGGGTCACGTGATGGCTCAAGAGCCGAAGTGGGGTATCAGAATTCGTGATGCTTAAATGCATTTCAACTAAAAAAGACTCACACAGCTAAATTAAGACCGATTGTTCATTTACCAAAAAACTGCAGCTTAGTAGAATTGAATTTTCTCCAGCGCAAATATTTATTGAATTTTTCAGCGGGGATCAATATTTTTCTCAAAGAATTATCGACCACCAACCCAGATGCCTCGACCAAAACGTAATCCTTAAACTCTCCGAGCAAAATTTCGACCATTTTAAACGCATCGCTTAAGTCTTCCTCACACAAATCCTCCTGTACAACCACTTCCGACCCAAGAAACGATTTCCGCTCTAACCCCTCAACTTCGCCGCGCATAAACCTAACCATATTAGTCAACTCCAATATCCTCAACTTCAACTTTCTTTCAACTACCCTGTTATCGGGAGCTCCAGGTGCCGCCATATCGCTGGCATGGACTCCCATCCATTCATCTAAAAGGCAACGATAGCTTGTGGTTTTCAATAAATTTGTGTATGAAGTTGACAATTGGGAAACATCGAACGCTAAACCATCAACTGAAACTTGCTCAATGAACAACGATCTTTTTTCCTCAGTTATTATTTTAGCTACATGCTTTGCTAAATGAGTTATACACCTACAAGCATATTTTTCATCGGTGCACAGGCGCAGAGCCCGAGTGAGCGCATTTGTCGTCCACACCACCCTTTGCGCTTGATATCTTGAAAAGTTACTGACCTTTGAAGACCTCATCAACCGCTCCAATACCACCAATCTGAATTGACCGTTTTACAGCTAGATATTCATGCCAGTCCGAATCAGACATATTAATCAATGATATCAACGCGTCTAAATCAATCGCATTTAAATCCATTTGTTGACGAATGATAGACGCCAGATAAACTTGAGGGTTCGAGGGCAAAGGAGACATAACAGCATTATAAACATCACCTTTTTGCGCAAGCATTAATCGTATCGTCCTACTTACTTTGAACTTAAAATCGTCGGAAATAAACTGAGGAAATTCACACACCTGTTGAAGACGAAGAAGGAAATTACTAACTTCAGAGGAGGCAACATTTTCATGAATTAAAGGGTCATTGATTCTTGCACCTAAATTCAAGTACTTACCTGAGGACTTCTTTTCAGCCTTATCACGAATCATAACATCCAGAGAGCGCTCAACAAGATACCAACCTAATAGATCCTCAGCTGCTATCTTTAATTCTTGCTCTAAAGTCGCAATATCGCCCATATCAAAATCACGGTAACCTTTGATGTCAGCTATTTTTTTCTGTAAAGAAATTAATTCCTCTGCTAATTGATGCCTCTTCGCAGACACAGCATAAATAAAGTGCGTTGAAAAAATAGCAACACTACAAATTGAGCAACGGTTGGCCCCACCCAGCATAGCGACAATGTAATCAGGGCAGACAAAACCATACAAACAGATATGTGTTGAGCACGCTAGCAATGAATTAGAAATATCCGTGGATATCAATCTCAAACCATCATATTCACCTCTATCCCTTCCATCGCCCACTCCATAAATCGTGGTTAGTCCATGCGCACTTACGAACCCATTCAACCTCCCAGCTTTTTTGGAAGCCAACAACTCAACAACAAGGTCAGCAGACGAAGAGAATTCAGCAAAAGGGGTAGCTACTTTCAATGGATCCTTAAAATTGTAGGCGCCCGACATCCTTTCGATTAAGGAAAGGTCACCACGATTGTAATATGCTGCCGATCGGGGAGTCTGCCCAGTCGCTTTGCTAACTATTTCAGCACTTTCATGCTTTAAAAGCTCAGTTAAAAATGTTGCGCGAGAACCATGCGGTGTTACACGAACCCTCAACGATACGGGAGTGTAATCCACTCCTTTGATTTGCGAGACTTTCGCGACGTCATGTTTATTTTCCTTGCCGACCCATTCGTCCCACTCATAATATTTTTTACCCTGTGCTGGAATAGGTATGTAGGCTACGACTTGCATTCCAGGAACTAAAGACTTCAACCACACTTGAAAGCTTAATGCGGTAAACCTGTGAATTCGATTATATTGATGATCTGTTAACGGATAGCCACTCTCTGTATCCTGGGCAAATAAACACTGTACCTTATCCCATTTCGACAGAGATCGGCCCTCATAAGGCACTTCATAATCTAATGCAGCGCACCCATTGACCTTAACCATTTTTTTACGCCACAAATTTTGCACATCCAACAACGAAATCACTATAGAGCGGCAAAACACCGTGAACGGTTGTTCGTATAACTTATCGGTATTAATATATAAAACATCAACACCGTAAAACTCATCAACCCTACGACGCGCATGCGAATCATAACTACGTGAATCAAGCCACTGCAGATTTTGCCCCCGCAACCCACCTCTTTGCATCACAAACGGAAAAATAAATGAAGCAGGATTGAAATATACGCTGCCATTCCATAGAGCAAATATCAGACATCTATGATCTAGCTCTAGAATGGGTACAGCAACGCCATCCATGTATACATAAGGGATATAACCCAAACTATTAAAACTCAAGAAACACTTAAGCCTTTTACAATCCTCAATAGATCTCCAGTACATTTCAGGATTATCGTCAATGTGCGACGAAATTGACAATAACGACAGCAGAAACTCGGCATTTAAAATCTCCACCGTCCCCTCAAGAATATTTTTGGTCGTATGCTTTCTTTTTTTAGTTTTCTCTTGAATGTAGATTGGCTGCACTAGCCGAATGCAACCTGGATGATCTGGACGGTGAAGAATTAGCCATTCAAAAAAAAGCTTCAAGTTGTTAGTAACTGGATAAGCACATGAATACCCTAGCGCATAGCTAAACTCGAGAAAGGTTGGCGGCCTTGCAACAGAAGACATTGATTTGGTTCGGTAGTAGACATAACCTAGAAACCTACTTGGACTTGATGGATATTCATAATCAGATGGATTATTCTCGTCAAACCACAGCGGCAAAAAAATCAGCAAATATACATTCAATCTTCCGAAAACTGTTAGCCAAGGCGAGTCATCTTCGTATTTACAGGTCGACAGATAGTCATCTTCTAACTCCAGCCAAACTTTGAATGACTGACAAAACTCACCCCGCATACCCCCCAACAACTCTTCGAGGTTGGTTACCCGTAAATCAGGAGATGCGTACCGAGTCATGTGTAGAAGCAACCCCTTGCCTTTCAACTTGGAAAATAAACTCAGGGACGACGGGCGAGCAGAAAAAATTTTAGTTATTAATTCTCTGCCAGCTTTTGGAGATAAAGTTCTTTTGCCTGGACGAATGATATTTTTTACGGTCGAAACATCAAAATTTAATCGACCAGGAAAAACCCTGCCAACATGTTCAATTATTTGTAGAAATGGAATTGATGAAATCTTCCGCCTTCCAGATGGCCAAGTAAACTCATCTCGCTTATCTCTCCACTCTAGCAAATCGTCAAAAGCTATATCCTCTGGGTATTTCCAACTCGAAGCCAACACTATCTTAATAGCGACATCCCTAAGTCGCTTGGCCTTTTTTTGTGCAGAATTAATGCTATATCTACTTCCTTCCCCCACAATATTAAATGTGTTTATCTCAAGAAAAGATCGTACCAAAGGTGTGAAACAGTCAACCTCTCCTTCAAAATTATCAATCCAGTATCCTAGAGGTCTCGTAAATACATATGGCAGCAACAAAGCTCGCGATTTATACAAATACAACAAAAGTACCCGACACCCCGTTCTGAAAGAGTTTCTAAGATTGCCTTCTCCGAGTGACTCTAGCCCCAGATACTGGGTAAGCTGAAGTTCGTATGCTCGATCTGATCTGCGTCGCGCCTCAACACAGAAACCGAGCAGAATATTAAGAAACTCTTCCGGATAGGGAAAATCATCTCCTCTGCGTCCAAATATTATTCCGAACCCCCATAAATCACTATTTGCTTTTCGCTCTCTTTCAAGATCTATGGTTAAGGAAAAGGCGAAAGACAGGGCTTTCACCAGGTCATCTCCGGTTTTTAARAACAGGAGTTCTTCCGTTAAATTTATCATGCCGCATCACTCATAAGCTCCGCATTCTCAGCCCTTATTAATTTCAATAAGGAATCAACACGTCCTGTATGATACTTCAACATATGCTCGTTATAGCTAACCCCACTGATATTATCCACATTAAAGAAAGCGCCTGCCAACTTAGCCTCCAAGATCTCACGATCTACGATTGAATAAATTTGCACTGACTTGAGCGTTGCCTGCCCAACTATCAGCATGATCTCTTCATCGCTAAGCCCAACACCTTCCGAATGAACGATAAAGTTCTTTAAAAAAACACAATAACTATGCCTAAGGCTATGAAGTTTGAATCTGTATTTTATATCAACATCATCCCCTAGCACTTTTGCAGCAGCCTTTTTGAAGGGAATAATTATTTGATCCTTGTAGCTGCTAAATCGCAACGGTGCACCATCGCGAGTTTGAAAAATAAAATTGTGTGACGCACCTAAATCACACTCATACTTCCAGTACAACTCAAGATACTTAAAAAACAAACCACCATAAGGCTCTATCAGAAGAGTATATCGGGTTCTTCGCCCTTTCCAGCTCAGCCTATTAAAGTCGCCCTCACTTATTCCATTATAAGAGTAAGCAACGCTTTCTCTCGTCAATGGATCAATGGCATATACTTTACGCCCATCAATATCAACATCATCAAAAAGAACCTGAAGAGCTTCTGATGCTCTAAGCCCTGAGGCAGCAATTAATGACCATAGCGCCGCATCTCGGTAACAGGAAGCTCCCGCTATCAGATTTGAGATTTTGTCTAATGGGAAACACTTCGTGTCGTCCACTATATCTGGAATTGGATCTCGATTTGGAAGCCACTTGTAAATCTGACGCTTTTTGCCAAAATTGTTTTTCTTGAAATGCGTCCGTAGATCAGCACCATTGAGTATCAATATCTTCCTTGATATGCCGCAGAGCGCCCTCAAAATGCTTATTTCGTCGCCGATCGATAACTTTCTTAATAGCGGCGCGTTAAGTTGATTAGCGTAGTTATCGCTCAACCCAATAAACTGAGTAATTGGAACATGATATCCAATCGCTGTTTTTATCTTGACCCTTCGATTCGGCCTGACTTCACTTATGTTTCTAACCACACTATCATCTGATCTGCTCCCATAAACCAAATATGAATAGTAGCTATCACAAAGAAATGTTGCGTTAATTTCGTTAACACCCCCTAACACCTCAAACCCTATGTATAGATAATCCAAAAACTGAGAGACCGCCCTCGAATATTTTTTGACACTGTTCGATGACATCCCCACATCAATCAAATCCTCCAAATAACTCCTATAAGATATAAACTCATTACCGATGCCTTCATCGTCAATGAAGATCAACTTTGCGCAATCTCGCCCATGATACAAAGTTCTAAAGTAGCTAAAATTGATATTCATATTAGCTTGACCTTTTTTCTGTGGCTTTCGCATACTCTAAGACATGCTCGCCTCCACCCTATATCGAGATATCGTGGAAGAATAGACGTGCAAGATTAAAATACTTTAGCTACATATAACGCTCTAATTCATTGTTGCTCCAGATTTACCGTACCGCTCAATCAATTCACCCAATCGCACACTATCCACCGCCTCACCATTACATTCATGATTGGAGACCATATCAAATAACGCGTGAATGACAGCTTCTTCGTCAGGAATGATTGCCTGAGCATTACGGAAAAATGCAGTTCTTAGTCGCTGCCCCGCAGCGACCTGTCTCACCAATATTTCGAGTCGGTGATTCTCTGGGACATTCGCAAATTGAAGTGCTCGTGGAAGAGATGCTATCTCGCCTGAATAAATTGGTCGCAAACGGTGCGAACGGCTCGGGTGTTTCCGGAACCACAGAGCATCAGCTGTTTTCCAAGGTGTATCCCTCAATTCAACGCTACTAGGGGCAAACGGAACTCCGCCTCTTTCCATCAACTCATCGGACATTTTGTCTATTGCTGACACGCCGGATTGTAAACTGCTTGTAGCTGCCATAAACGCATCGATGTTACGGTTAACGTAAACTCCCGAACACATCACGCATTCAAGTTTTCCCACACAGCAATCACTCGTCAGAACAACGCGATTATTAACAGCTATACCTCCATAAGTTCGACAATTGTGTTGCAAGTCCACTCTACAGATTCCGCAGACACCCCCTGACTTATTTAACACTTTAGTAAACTCTTTTTGGAACCATCGACGACCTGATCTATTCATTGGATATTTACCCTTGTTAAGGCATACCGTGTGAGCATAGATATATTGACCAATAAATATTTACCGATAAGCATCCAAACACACAAGAAAATTTCGCAAAGTTTTAAGGCGCGCGCATACGATAGCGCTCGACTTATGCCTGTGAATTAAAAGTTCAATAGCAGCTTTATCGGACAAGCGCCTATTGTTAGACACAACGACTTCGCTCATATCGAGGATACTCCTCATCAAGTAACGGTTTGGTTTAAAACCCTACTCATATCAACGGTTCGTAACAACATGACCAGCAGTACTCAGGCTAGCTTTAACCTTCCGCTTTTTCCAGTCACTACACTGCGCCTGGATCACCGCTCAATCGTGTCAGAATGTCAAAATCCATCAGCCTTAGTTAAGAGAAAGAGCTCGAAAACAAGAGCCCCCATACATAACATTTGACGCTGAAAACCTAAAAACCATATAGCTCTTGTGCAAAACTAACAACTGTATGTCAATATCTTGCTTTCGTTACAACCGGGGCAAGCTAAATCAGTAGCTTACGAGCCGAAAGCTCGGCGTGTGGCTCTGATAATTGTTTTGAATCATAGAGCTTATTGCTGGACAATTTTTTATGAAAACTTTCCATTGAAGTTCACACTAACACCCACGTATTAGAGCCTCTCGTATAGTCAGAACGCCGCATCAAGGCCATTGTTGTTGAGCCAGCAGCCATTCGTCGGATCGCCCGCTCTCGTGATTTGACAGAAGCTCACGGACGTCGCGCTCGGCGAACGCATCATGCTGCGAAGCAGCATCCAGTGATGGAATGAGATCTATAGTGGCCGCATGCTCGTTGAGGTTAATGGCTGGGTACTCACCCCTTCTCAATGACTGTGACACACTGGACTAATGCGATTACTGCAGGTCGCCTGATGGTAGAGTCGGGATACTCGAACGCTGGCAGCGCGACGGGGCCGATCCTGTCGAACTACTGAGTACCTAGGGACGTGAACAACTCGAACGCTTGCTCATTGCCCTCTTGGCTTCCATGCCAAACGGCAGGTGAGCGTTTGGCCACTTCAGTCATCTCGAAAGCTGCATCCAAGATTGTAGCTATGACATCATTTTCATCACAGACGGTTGCCGCCAAGACTTGGTAGGTTTACCAGGATTTTTAACCTGCAATCCGGGTAACTGCCAATCTGCGATGCAACCACAAATTTAAACGGCCCTGCGCTCACCAACTGCTCAATGTACCAATCGAATAGGTAGTGCGCGGCTTCCGAATAGGAGTAACAAATTGCTGAACCGTCCCGACAAAGACGCGCTCCGCGCAATGCTGGAATCGCAAGTTCAAGAAAAGCTGCAGCACGATCCAGACGCGGTAACGACTTATGCAGCCCAGCCTGTCCCTGAC
>NZ_JBFUKU010000239.1:0-8088 GCF_056400685.1 Pseudomonas sp. P5_A12
CTTGCAGCCCGGCGGTCTGCAGCGAGGCGACAGTGTCGGCGGGAATTTCGACCTTGGCGGAAAAGTACGGCTGGTGCGTCTGTTCATCGATCAACTGGTCAGCTGACACCGTAGTCACCGTGCCGGTGACGGTCGGTGTATCCACCCGTTGCAGCGCCGTAAAATGCACATGCACCGGCAACCCCGGGCGCAACTTATCAGCCATCAGCGGCTCGAAACGCGCGGTGATCGCCATTGGCGCATCCAGCGGCACCACCTGCATCAGGGTTTGGCCGGCCTGCGCAACGCCCCCGACCGTATGAATGCTCACGTCCATGACCTGCCCGGACACCGGCGCACGGATCGCACCGTTGTCGACTTCAAACTGCAAGGCATTGATCTGATCGGCATAACCGGCCGCCTCGGCAGAGACCTCGCTGAGCCGGGTTTCGGCATCGCGGCGAAATTCCTGCTGCGCCTGCAAGGCCTTGAGCTCGCTTTCGTTGATCGCCTGGCGGGTCCTGCCGACATCGCCTACCCCGGAGGCAATCTGCCCGGCCAATTGGGCCGCGTTGCGCTCGGCCTCCAAGAGTTTGTTTCGCGGAATGTAGCCTTCACTGGCCAAATCACGCAGGCCTTTTAGCTCCTGCTGCTGAAAGTTCATCTGCGCGTCATAGTTGCGCTTGAGACCTTCGTAGCCGAGCAATTGCTGCTGCAAGGCTGCGGCTTCGTGTTCGAAGATCTGCAAGCGGCTGCCCAGTTCGGCGCGGCGGGTCAGAAACAACTGGCTCTGCAAGGCCATGGCGGCCTTGACCCTTGGCTCGTCGGCGTGCTCCAGCAGTTCAGCAGGCCATTGGATCTCGGCTGAGCCCAGGCGCTCGGCAATCAACCGCGCCTCGACGCTGCGATCGTTGAGCAACTTGCCCAGGGTCACGTCCAGTTGCGACTGCGCCTGCACCGTATTGAGCTGTACCAGCAACTGTCCCTGCGTGACGCGGTCGCCATCGCTGACCAGCAGCTTTTCCACCACCCCACCGACCAGCGACTGCACCGCCTTGCGTTCGCCCGCCACCACCACGGTGCCGCTGCCCACGACCCCCTGGTCGAGCGGCGCCAGACAGGCCCAAAGCAGGAAGCCGCCCAGCGTCAGGACCAGGAAACCCACACCATAGCGGGCTGCCCCCCGGGCGTCGGTACTGGCGCTGGGCAGCGGTGTGGCGCCGCGTACGCTCAGCCCCTGCTCGCTGTACATGTGTGTCCCGGGGGTCAAATCACGCATTTCCGCCAGCCTCCCTGACCGCGGCCGGTCTTGGCCCCGGCATCAATGCATTGAGCACCCGATCCCGCGGACCGAATGCTTGTTGGGTACCGTCCTTGAGCACCAGGATGTGATCGACCACCGCCAGCACATTAGGCCGGTGGGTAATCAGCACCACGGTGCTGCCAGCCGCCTTGAGCGCAGTGATGGCCTGCACCAGCGCCAGCTCTCCGGCCTCATCGAGGTTGGAATTGGGCTCATCGAGTACGATCAGCGACGGGCACCCATAGAGCGCGCGAGCCAGGCCTAGGCGTTGCTTTTGTCCTCCGGACAAACCAAGCCCGCCGGGGCCCAGCGGCGTGTCGTAACCCTTGGGGAACCGCAGGATCATTTCGTGAATGCCGGCGTGCCGCCCGGCGGCGATGATTTTGTCGGCGTCCTGCTCGCCGAAGCGGGCAATGTTGTCGGCCACACTGCCGTCGAACAGTTCGATGTCCTGCGGCAGGTATCCAAGGTGCGGGCCCAGGGCATCGTGGGACCATTGACTGATCTCGGCGTCATCCAGGCGCACCGACCCGCCCATGGCCGGCCAGACCCCGACCAGCGCTCTGGCCAGGGTTGATTTACCACTGGCGCTGGGGCCGACGACGGCGAGCACATCACCTTTGACCAGACTGAAATTGATGCCGCGCAGGACCGGTTGCGAGGCGCCAGGCGGGCCAACATACAACTGCTCCAGGCGCACCGCGCCGGTGGGCGCTGGCAAAGGCATGCGCAGGCGCTCGGGCGGATGCTGGGCAAGCAGTTGGCTCAGACGCTGATAGCTCTGGCGGCCGGAGTTGAATTGCTTCCACGAGCCAATGGCGATTTCCACGGGCGCCAGCGCACGCCCCAGCAGCAGCGACATGGCAATCATCATGCCTGCCGACAATTGCCCTTCAAGCACCAGCAACGCCCCCAGTCCCAGGGCCAGCGACTGTCCGGAGATGCGCACGAAACGGGTCGTCGAAGTGATACGCGCGCTACGATCGCTGGCATGGGCCTGGGCGGCGATGATGCGTTGCTGCAGCAGGCTCCAACGCTGGCGCAACGGCCCGAGCATGCCCAGGGCCTGGATGACTTCGGCGTTGTGTAACGTGCTGTTTACATAGATCGACGACTGCACGCCCAGGCGATTGGCTTCGCCAAGGCGCGTGCGAGTCGCCAACTCGCCCCATAGCGCCAAACCAATCAGCACCAGGGCCAGAACCAGCGTCAGCACGCCAAACCAGGGATGAAAGATGAACGCTACCAGCAGGAAGATGGGCAACCACGGCGCATCGAGCAAGGCGATCAGGCCCTGGCCGGTGATCAACTGCCGCAGCGTCGCCAGATCGGTGAGCACCTGCGCCGGGTTGGCGTTGTGCTCACGCAGGCTGCGGGCGAAGGCAGCGTCGAAAATCCGTTCGCCCAAGGCATCGTCCAGCCCTGCGCTCATGCGAATCATCACTTCGCCGCGTGCCCACTCGATCAGGGCGCTGAACATGAACAGTCCCAGGGCGATCAACGTGAGCATCAACAAGGTGGTTTCGTTGCGGCTGGTGAGGACCCGGTCGTACACCTGCATCATGTAGAGAGAGGGCACCAGCACTAGCAGGTTGATCACACCACTGAACAGCGCCAGCGACCAGAACACCCGACGATAGCTTAATAAAGCGGCATCAATGTCATGACGTGGATCGAGAAGCAAACCCATAGAGTGTCGCCCGCAATAAGGAATAGTCGGTCCAAGAGCAATCCGTCGCGAGTTTTTTTGCCCTGAGGCATTGGAGAAAACACTACACGTCGCTTGACGTGCCGCTATCAGAGACGGTCCTCGTCGCTTCAGGCGCCAATTACTGACAACGCCACCACGGGTTAGTGCCGGTTCGACAGGCGGGGGGGGCCATATGGGTGACGGGCGGGAATATTGCATTCCCCCAAGAAGACCTGAGGGCATCAGGATCGGATTGACGGCTCAGGGACGACGTACAGCCCTGCAAAGCTGCCTTATCCCTATGAACCTTCTGGTTTAAAAAGATTTTTAAAGACAAGTAGAACGAGAGATTCTAAGACGCTCGGGAGCTGTTGTGAGATTATTTTTGAAACCTCGGACGTTCATGCCCAGGAGTAAATCAGGACAAAATATAGAGCCCGGTTCTTCTGCTCCTAGCTATAGTCAGTAAGCCAGTTCCAGGTTGCACCGTCGGTAACAGGAGATCGACAGCCCTTAAACTGATGCAAATGCGACGCTTTAATCTCGACGACAGGAGATCAAGCGACGCCCATCGAACACTCACTTCATAGAGACCAAGAGTGGCCATGAAGCGGATCCTGAGCGGTGCTATCACCCTGGCAATCATCAGCACGATGACCGTTGGTCTACTCCAATGGAGAGCCGTCGCAAAGCAGAATCAAGAAGATTCGTGCAGTGAAGCCAGGCACGCCTTGAAAGGAGTGGAGATTCGAGCGCGAGCGTTGGCTGCCGGGATGACCGTAGAGGCGTACGCTAACGCTGAAGAAGCGGAAGTGGCGAAACTGATCCGCGCTCTCGAAAGTGCGAATAGTCCGGCGGATGTTGATTCGGTCATGGAGAGTCACGCTGCCGCCATAGAAGCGGTGGATGCCCCTGTTGAGGCAGAGGTGGACGCTCGAGGCATTCAAGCATTCCTCGAACAACGATTAAAGAAGCAGCGGATCCCCGTCGATGTCAAGCAACAGCTCGAACGCGCCGCCAAGGCAGTCAGTATCACTTGTAGCTAGCGCTCTGCGCTAACAAGCCCCCCTCAAAAACTGTCCGCCCCAGACTCTCATTTTGAGCCAACAAAACATTGGCCAAATTCACAATCCCCATCCCTCCTTCACAGCCTTTCGAATCCCCTCCAGCAACATCGCAAACGCCGGGTTGTCATTATTCTCGCGCCAGATTAAATGCAGCTCGCTCTGTATGCCCTCCCCCAGATCGATATCCCGAAACACTACGTTCTTGAACACCACGCTGGTGGCGCAGCGAGGGACCAGGGCCAGGCCCATGCCGGCGTTGACCAGCGCCAGAATCGTCAGTGAAGAACCGAGCCATTGCACGTATTCCGGAGCGACGCGGGCTGAGCGCAGCATGCCGGTCAGCAGTTCGTTGAACGGCGGATAGGCGGCGTGGGAGTACATCAGGAACGGTTGCGCGTCGAGGTCTTTGACGGACACGGTTTCGGCACTGGCCAGCGGGTGGCGACTGGGGACGGCCAATACAAATGGCTCGCGCACCAGGCACTCGGTGGCGTAGCCCGGTTCCAGCAAGGGCGCGCGGACGATGCCCAGATCGATGCGCCGGGCGCGAAGGGCTTCGTGCTGTTGGTAGGTGTTCATCTCCGACAGATCGATTTTGACATGGGGCTGTTTGAGCCGTGCTTCCGCAATGACTTTGGGCAGGAATTCGTACACCGCGCTCCCAACGAAGCTGATGTTGACCGAGCCGATGTCGCCTTCGGCAAAACGCCGGGCAGTGACGGCGGCTTGTTGGGCGCGTTCCAGTAGGTTCTGCGCTTCGATGAAGAAGGCGCGACCGGCGGCGGTGAGGGAAACGCTGCGGGTGGTGCGGGTGAACAGCTCGACCCCCAAGTGGTGCTCCAACAGTTGGATCTGTCGACTGAGGGGTGGTTGCGTCATGTTCAGGCGTTCGGCGGCGCGACGAAAGTTGAGTTCGGTGGCCACCGTGGTGAAGCAGCGAAGTTGAGTCAGCTCGAACATTGATCTAATCCAGGTATCAATCGAATGCCAAGTTAGATTAGACGGGATCAATTGCCGCGTCCATGATCGGCTCGTCCCTAAAAAAACAAAAAAGGAGCAGCCTCTTGAAAATCACACGAGTCACCGTCACCCCCATCGCTTTCCGTGATCCGCCACTGCTCAATGCCAGTGGTATCCACGAACCGTTCGCGCTGCGCTCGATCATCGAGATCGAGAGCGACAACGGCTACATTGGCCTGGGCGAGAGCTACGGCGACGCTCCGGCGCTGGCGATCCAGCAGCAATTGCAAGATAAGCTGATCGGCCTCGACCCGTTCAATCTCAATCAGCTGCGCGCCATCGTGCAGTCCACCGTGGCGGCGAACAAACCGGCGAGTATCGCCGGCGCAGAACTGGCTCCCGGTTCGCACGCCAGCAAAGCGGTGAGCAATGCGTATTCGGCGTTCGAAGTGGCGTTCCTGGATTTACAGGCGCACTCGCTGAACGTGCCGTTGGTGGACTTGCTGGGCGGTGCGATCCGTCACGAGATTCCCTTCAGCGCCTACCTGTTCTTCAAGTACGCCCAGCATATCGATTCGCCTTACAAACCCGACAGCTGGGGTGAAGCACTGAACGAAGAGCAGATCGTCGCCCAGGCTCGGCGCATGATCGAGACCTATGGTTTCAAGAGCATCAAGCTCAAGGCTGGCGCGCTGGAGCCAGAGCATGAAGTTGCGTGCATCAGGGCGCTGAAAAAGGCCTTCCCGGGTTACCCGCTACGGATCGATCCCAACGCTAACTGGTCACTTGAAACATCGATTCGCATGGCCGAACTGCTGGGCGACGACCTGCAGTATTACGAAGACCCGACACCGGGCCTGGAGGGAATGTCCGAACTGCACAAACGCACCGGCCTGCCGCTGGCGACCAATATGGTGGTCACTGATTTCGATGAGTTTCGCCGCAGTGTGGAATTGAACAGCGTGCAGATCGTCCTCGCCGATCACCACTATTGGGGCGGCCTGCGCGACACTCAGGCGCTGGCGAAAATGTGCCAGACCTTTGGCTTGGGCGTGTCCATGCATTCCAACTCGCACTTGGGTATCAGCCTGATGGCCATGGCCCACGTCGCCGCCTCGGTACCCAATCTCGATTACGCCTGCGACACGCACTACCCTTGGCAAGAGCCGGACGAAGAAGTGATCAAGGGCGGCAAGCTGCCCATCGTCGATGGTTGCGTGAAAATTACCCGAGCGCCCGGGTTGGGCCTGGAGCTGGATCACGATCAATTGGGCAAGCTGCATGACCAATACCTGACGTGCGGCATTCGCCAGCGCGATGATGTGAAACAGATGCAGCGTTACAAGCCTGAGTGGAAAACCATAAAACCGCGTTTTTGAGGGTGTCCGGTGTCTGGCTGTCAGGGCAGGCACCGGTTTTTCAGCACCGATAAAAAATACGAGAAGGCCAACTCCTTACGCGAGCTTTATGGCGCCGCCCTGGATATTGTCGCGCGCCACTCGCAAGTCATTAGCGTCCTGGTTGAGCTGGTGAATCAGGTTGAGCAACCGTTGACGAAGCACCTCGTCCTGGAGCTGTTCTGCTGCGCGCATCACATCGAGCGCCGCCACCTCATTATTAATTGCGACAGAGTCGAGCAGTTTGCGCATGCTTCTTGATGGCCGATTCATCTCCAACCTCCTAGGTTTCGGTGACGCGAATCATATGGCTCGAATGTTTCGTCAGTATTTCAGCTGAACGAACCGCAGGGGCGACCTCTGTGCTGAAGCTAAGCGGCCCGCTCCAGGGCATCCAGCAAGCCGACAAATTCCAGCGAAAGCTTATGGCGAGGGGCCAAATGGATGAGGGGAACTGAAACTTCGTGAGATTCGCGCATCTTGACGGAGCTGCTCAGGTAAACCGGCAGCACAGGCAAACCTTCTGCCAGCAGCTCATCCACAAGACTTTGGTGCAAGCCAGTGTGTCCAGCGAACTGGTTAACCACCACCCCTTCTACTGTCAGTGATTCATTGTGATCGCAACGTAGATCTTCTACCTGCGCGATGACGTGATACAGCGCCTGACGAGAAAAACTGTCGCAGTCGAACGGAATTAGCAGCCTGTCTGCCGCCACCAGCGCGCTGAAGGTGTAAAAATTCAGTGACGGCGGTGTATCGATGTAGATGCGCTCATAGTCCTCGGACAGCTCGACCAGTAACTTGCGCAGCTTGTTGATCTTGAACTTGCTCTCCAGTTTTGACTGGAGGTCTGACAGTTCGGAACTGGCAGCCACCAGGTGGAGGTTGTCGTAACGGGTCTCGGTGATGTGCACGCGATTCTGTCTGCCTTCGAAGCCGCCAGACAATGTCTGTTTGAAAAAATCGGCGATACCCGCCGGAATGCTCTCATTGATCAAGCCAGTGAGGTAGTGAGTCGAATTTGCCTGGGGGTCGAGATCAACCAGCAGCGTTCGGTAACCTTCGGCAGCACTTACAGCGGCAAGGTTGCAGGCAATGCTGGATTTTCCAACACCACCTTTCTGATTGAATACGACACGACGCATGGGGCTTGCTCATCCGTGAAAAAGGCCAGAGACCAGCTTAGGCCAAATGTAAGAAGTCATGTCAATTCTATGACCGCAATATTACAGTTTTACGACAATGAGGAGCGAAAGCTGCGGACTAGAGCTTTGTATTGCCAATACAAGGTGGTGGCRATGGATCCCTGCCTCCTTCAGTCCTTGCTCGATTTGGGTATCGCAATACGGCTACTGGTCTTTACCTCGCGCAAAGCCAGACTGGACTGGATGGAGGCAATTCCCACCTGACGCCTGAGCACCTGCTCGATAAAGTCACTGTAGCTATCAAGATCCTCTGCCAACACTTGCAGCACGTAATCGGCATCCCCGGTGATCTTGTGACAGGACAACACTTCAGGCAATTGAGCAATCACCGCCTCGAAGGCGTCGGGAGCGTGATCAGCGTGGGTGGAAAAACGGATGTGCACGAACGCCATGATGTCCAGCCCCAGCATTCGTCGATCAAGGTTAGCCTGATAGCCCTTGATCACGCCCGCCTCCTCCATTCTCTTCCGCCGCCGCCAGCAAGGCG
>NZ_JBFUKU010000240.1:0-10093 GCF_056400685.1 Pseudomonas sp. P5_A12
CGACGACCAGAGAAAGAAACATTCGTCCATGACTGCCACGACTTCCACCCCCTACATCGGTCGCTTCGCCCCCACGCCCAGTGGACACTTGCATTTCGGTTCGCTGGTCGCTGCACTGGCTTCATACCTCGACGCCCGCGCGGTGGGTGGCCGCTGGCTGATGCGCATGGAAGACCTCGACCCGCCACGGGAAGAGCCCGGCGCTCAGACGGCGATTCTCAAGGCACTGGAGAGCTACGGTTTTGAGTGGGACGGCGAAATGGTCCGCCAGAGCGACCGCCATGAGGCTTACGCTGAAGTGCTCAATCGCCTGTTCAATCACGGCCTCGCTTACGCCTGCACTTGCTCGCGCAAGCAGCTGGAACCCTATCACGGCATTTATCCGGGGCTGTGCCGCAACGCCGGCCACGGCACTGAAGACGCGGCGATCCGCCTGCGCGTGCCCGAGCTGGAATACCACTTCATTGACCGCGTGCAAGGTGAATTCCGCCAGCACCTGGGTCGCGAGGTGGGCGATTTTGTGATTCGCCGTCGCGACGGGCTCTACGCCTATCAGCTGGCCGTCGTGCTGGACGATGCCTGGCAAGGCATCACCGACATCGTGCGGGGCGCCGACCTGCTCGATTCCACGCCGCGCCAGCTCTATCTGCAAGAATTGCTTGGCCTGCGGCAACCGCGTTATCTGCACATTCCGCTGATTACCCAGCCCGATGGCAACAAACTCGGAAAATCCTACCGCTCGCCGCCACTGACCGAAGACCAGGCAACGCCGCTGTTATTGCGCGCACTGCGCGCGCTGGGGCAAAGCCCGGCAACCGAGCTGACCTATGCAACACCACGGGAAGTGCTGAACTGGGGCATCGCCCACTGGGATGCCATGAAAATCCCGCGCACACTGAACCTGCCCGAAGCGCAACTGCAGTGATCGCACTTGCAGTGGCGCGCCCATCCGTTACCATCGCCGCACGTTTTCGGGCACGCGCATAAAAAAGAGAGGCCGGGATGTACATCTATCGCTTGGTCCTGCTCCTGGTAGTGGGGATTTATCTGTTCTCCCCGGCCATCATGGATTGGTGGATCGACGCCACTGGCGCCTGGTACCGCCCTTATCTGCTCTGGCTGATTCTGATCGTCGTGACCTTCATCCTGCAGAGTCAAAAAGATGCCGATGAGCTTTAGCCTGACCCAGATGATCCTGATCAGCGCCGCGTACCTGGCGGTGTTGTTCGGCGTGGCCTGGGTCAGTGAACGGGGCATGATTCCCCGGGCGATCATTCGCCACCCGCTGACCTACACCCTGTCACTGGGTGTTTACGCCAGCGCGTGGGCGTTTTACGGCACCGTGGGCCTGGCCTATCAGTACGGCTACGGGTTTTTATCCAGCTATCTCGGGGTCTCAGGCGCATTTTTGCTGGCGCCGGTGCTGCTATACCCGATCCTGAAAATTACCCGCACCTATCAGCTGTCTTCGCTGGCCGACCTGTTCGCGTTCCGCTTTCGTAGTACATGGGCTGGCGCGCTGACCACCATTTTCATGCTGGTCGGCGTGTTACCGCTGCTGGCCTTGCAGATTCAAGCGGTCGCCGACTCCATCAGCATTCTCACCCGCGAGCCGGTGCAGCATCGGGTCGCCCTGAGTTTCTGCGCACTGATTACGCTGTTTACGATCTTCTTCGGCTCCCGCCACATCGCCACCCGCGAGAAACATGAAGGCCTGGTGTTCGCCATTGCCTTCGAGTCAGTGATCAAGTTGATCGCCCTCGGCGGTGTCGGTCTGTATGCCTTATACGGCGTGTTTGACGGCCCGCAACAGCTTGAGCTTTGGCTGTTGCAAAACCAGACCGCCCTCGCCGCTTTGCACACGCCGCTGCAAGAAGGTCCATGGCGTACGTTGCTGCTGGTGTTCTTTGCCTCGGCAATTGTGATGCCGCACATGTATCACATGACCTTTACCGAGAACCTCAACCCGCGTTCGCTGGTCAGTGCGAGCTGGGGCCTGCCCCTGTTCCTGCTGCTGATGAGCCTGGCGGTGCCGCTGATTCTCTGGGCCGGCCTGAAACTCGGCGCCACCACCAATCCGGAATACTTCACTCTGGGCATCGGCATCGCCGCCAACAGCAAAGCCCTGGCGCTGCTGGCCTATGTCGGCGGTTTATCGGCGGCAAGCGGCCTGATCATCGTTACCACCCTGGCGCTGTCCGGGATGGCACTGAACCATCTGGTGTTGCCGCTCTATCAGCCGCCGGCCGAAGGCAACATCTACCGTTGGCTGAAGTGGACCCGCCGGGCGCTGATCGTTGCGATCATCATGGCCGGCTACGGCTTCTACCTGCTGCTGGGCACAGATCAGGATCTGGCGAACCTCGGCATCGTCGCGTTTGTCGCCACGTTGCAGTTCCTGCCGGGCGTGCTGTCGGTCCTGTACTGGCCGACCGCCAACCGCCGCGGCTTCATTGCCGGTTTGCTGGCAGGGATTCTGGTGTGGCTGGTCACGATGTTGTTGCCGCTGGTGAGCAATCTGCAGGGCTTCTACATTCCGCTGCTGAACATGATCTACGTGCTCGACGACACCAGCTGGCACATGGCGGCGATTGCCTCGCTGGCGGCCAACGTGCTGATGTTCACCCTGATCTCGCTGTTCACCAATGCCAGCGCGGAAGAGGCCAGCGCCGCCGAAGCTTGCGCCGTGGACAACGTGCGTCGCCCGCAACGCCGCGAATTGCACGCCGCTTCCCCTCAGGAATTCGCCACACAGCTGGCAAAACCCTTGGGCGCCAAGGCAGCGCAAAAAGAAGTCGAACAGGCGCTACGCGATCTCTATCTGCCGTTCGACGAGCGCCGGCCTTACGCCTTGCGCCGCTTGCGTGACCGCATCGAAGCCAACTTGTCCGGCCTGATGGGCCCGAGTGTGGCGCAAGACATGGTCGAAACGTTCCTCCCTTATAAGGCGGGCGGAGAAAACTATGTCACCGAAGATATTCACTTCATCGAAAGTCGCCTCGAGGATTACCACTCTCGCCTGACCGGCCTTGCCGCCGAACTCGATGCCCTGCGCCGCTATCACCGCCAGACTTTGCAGGAACTGCCGATGGGCGTCTGCTCTCTGGCCAAGGATCAGGAAATCCTCATGTGGAACAAAGCCATGGAGGAGCTGACCGGGATTGCCGCGCAGCGTGTGGTGGGTTCACGCCTGAGCACCATTGCCGATCCGTGGAAAGAACTGTTGCAAGGCTTCATTAATTTGCCGGACGAACACTTGCACAAACAGCACCTGGCCCTGGATGGTCAGACCCGCTGGCTGAACCTGCACAAAGCGGCGATCGATGAACCGCTCGCACCGGGTAACAGCGGTTTGGTGTTGCTGGTGGAAGACCTGACCGAAACCCAGATGCTCGAAGACAAACTGGTGCACTCCGAGCGCCTGGCCAGCATCGGTCGACTCGCGGCGGGTGTGGCCCACGAAATCGGCAACCCGATCACCGGCATTGCTTGCCTGGCGCAGAACCTGCGCGAAGAGCGCGAAGACGATGGCGAACTGAAGGAAATCAGCGGCCAGATCCTTGAGCAAACCAAACGCGTGTCACGCATCGTCCAGTCACTGATGAGCTTCGCCCACGCCGGCAGTCACCAGCAATCCGACGAGCCCGTCTGTCTGGCCGAAGTGGCTCAGGATGCCATCGGCTTGCTGGCGCTGAACCGACGCAATTTCGAAGTGCAGTTCTATAATTTGTGCGACCCCGATCACTGGGTCGAAGGCGATCCGCAGCGACTCGCCCAAGTACTGATCAACCTGCTCTCAAACGCCCGGGACGCCTCGCCTCCCGGCAGCGCAGTACGGGTTAAAAGCGAAGCCGGCGAACACACGGTCGATCTGATCGTGGAAGACGAAGGCAGCGGTATTCCGAAGAACATCATGGACCGATTGTTCGAACCATTCTTCACCACCAAGGATCCTGGCGAAGGCACCGGTCTGGGCCTTGCACTGGTCTATTCCATCGTTGAAGAGCATTATGGACAAATCACCATCGACAGCCCGGCTGATATTCAAAGCCAACGCGGCACCCGTATCAGGGTGACCTTGCCGCGTCATGTCGAAGCGACGTCCGCTGTGAACTGAGACCGTCGAGAGTATCGAATCAATGCCGCACATTTTGATCGTCGAAGACGAAACAATTATCCGCTCCGCCTTGCGCCGCCTGCTGGAACGTAACCAGTACCAGGTCAGCGAAGCCGGTTCAGTGCAGGAAGCACAAGAACGCTTCACTATTCCCACGTTCGACCTGATCGTCAGTGACCTGCGCCTACCCGGCGCGCCTGGCACCGAGTTGATCAAACTTGGTCAAGGCACACCGGTGCTGATCATGACCAGCTACGCCAGCCTGCGTTCGGCGGTCGACTCGATGAAGATGGGCGCGGTGGATTACATCGCCAAGCCTTTCGATCACGATGAAATGCTCCAGGCCGTCGCCCGCATCCTGCGCGACCGGCAATCACTGCCGGCCAACGGCGAACCTGCCGCTGGCAAAGCTGGCAATGGCGCCGCAAAAGCTGGCGTCGATAACAGCAACGGCGAAATCGGCATTATCGGTTCGTGCCCGCCGATGCAGGACCTGTACAGTAAAATCCGCAAAGTCGCGCCAACCGATTCCAATGTCTTGATCCAGGGTGAGTCCGGTACGGGTAAAGAGCTGGTGGCGCGTGCCCTGCATAACCTGTCCAAGCGCGCCAAGGCACCGATGATTTCGGTGAACTGCGCAGCCATTCCGGAAAGCCTGATCGAGTCCGAGCTGTTCGGTCATGAAAAAGGCGCGTTCACGGGCGCCAGCGCCGGGCGTGCCGGCCTGGTTGAGGCAGCGGACGGCGGCACCTTGTTCCTCGACGAAATTGGCGAACTCCCCCTTGAAGCCCAGGCCCGCTTGCTGCGCGTGTTGCAGGAAGGCGAAATTCGCCGGGTAGGCTCGGTGCAATCGCAGAAGGTCGACGTACGCCTGATCGCCGCGACTCACCGGGACCTCAAGAGCCTGGCAAAAATCGGCCAGTTCCGTGAAGACTTGTATTACCGCCTCCACGTGATCGCCCTGAAGCTGCCTGCCTTGCGCGAGCGCGGTGCGGACGTTAACGAAATCGCCAATGCCTTCCTGGCGCGGCAGAGCGCGCGGGTCAACCGCACCGACCTGAAATTCGCACCGGATGCCGAACAGGCGATTCGTCATTACACCTGGCCAGGTAACGTTCGCGAGCTGGAAAACGCTGTCGAACGCGCGGTTATTCTGTGCGAGAGCCCGGAAATTTCGGCCGAGCTGCTGGGTATCGACATCGAACTGAGCGACCTGGAAGAGGATGAGTTCATCGGCCTGGCGCCGCAACAGGGCAACAATGGCAGTAACAACAGCCATGAGCCGACCGAAGACCTGTCACTGGAAGATTACTTCCAGCATTTCGTCCTCGAGCATCAGGACCACATGACCGAAACCGAACTGGCCCGCAAGCTCGGGGTCAGCCGCAAATGCCTGTGGGAGCGTCGTCAGCGCCTGGGCATCCCGCGACGCAAAACCGGGGTCGCCAGCGAAAGCTGAATGGCACCTGTCTGATGCGCGGGTAACACATGACTTTATGAAAAAACTGTTACCTCAGATTTATCGCGTAACAGAAGCCGGGGCTTACGGTAACGAAGCCCCGGTTTTTTTGGGCCTTAAAAAACCCCACCGACCGACCTAACCCCTTGTTTTACTGGGATTCGCAAAAGTTGGCACGCACCCTGCAATATGTTTGGTACAAGAACAATAACAAGCAATGCATAACACAATAAAAATAAGACGAATCGACTCACGCACAATAAAAACAAGACGGCGAGAGGCGCAGCTAACTGATTCTTTTGGAGAGGCGTTGTATTTGGGGGATCGCCCCACGACCAGGCCGAGAATAATAAAAAACTGTCCTAAGACAGTGCCTGAACTGGTTGGATCGCAAGATCACTGCAGCACAGCGACCAAAGCAATCCGTTTGCTCTTGGCTCCCGATTGGGAGGGTCATGAAAGAAACACGTCATGACGAGGGCACTTAACAAAAACAAAAAGCCCGAAACCAATAATAAAAATAGAGCATGCAACTACTTCTTGGGGAGCTTCGGCTCCCCTTGTAGTTTCTGCGATTCGCAAAACCTACCCAAATCTCCTTGTTTTTCGCTTGAAGCCTGCGGCTTACAGCTCATATCTGCTGTCTCCTACACCATCCCTCGACTAAATGCTAGAATCCCCGCCCATCATGCGGTCATTCTTCTGTTATGGCCGAACATTCCTTCAAACAGTGCATCCCATGCTGAAGAAGCTGTTCCAGTCATTCCGTTCTCCCAAGCGTCATACGCAACACATTCGCAGTACGCCTGAAGTGCTCAACAGCGGCCAACATTCGCTGCAAAAGGCCCAATTCAGCCGTTACGCGGTGAATATCGTCGAACGCCTGCAGAACGCCGGTTACCAGGCTTACCTGGTCGGCGGCTGTGTGCGCGACATGCTGCTCGGCATCACGCCCAAGGATTTCGACGTCGCCACCAGCGCCACACCTGAACAGGTGCGCGCCGAATTCCGCAATGCGCGGATCATCGGTCGTCGCTTCAAGCTGGTGCACATTCACTTCGGCCGCGAAATCATCGAAGTCGCGACCTTCCGTGCCAATCACCCGCAAAACGACGAGGAAGAAGACAGCAACCAATCTTCCCGTAATGAAAGCGGGCGCATCCTGCGCGATAACGTCTACGGCACACTGGAAGAAGACGCGCAACGCCGCGACTTCACCATTAACGCCCTGTACTACGATCCGGTCAGCGAGCGCATTCTTGACTACGCCAACGGCGTACACGATATCCGCAATCACTTGATCCGCCTGATTGGCGACCCGAAACAGCGCTATCAGGAAGACCCGGTACGGATGTTGCGGGCCGTGCGTTTTGCCGCCAAGCTGAATTTCGGCATCGAAAAACACAGCGCCTTGCCGATTCGCGAACTGGCACCGATGCTGCGCGAAATCCCGTCGGCCCGTCTATTCGAAGAAGTGCTCAAGCTGTTCCTCTCCGGCCACGCCGCGGACACCTTCGAGATGCTGGTCGACCTGCAGCTGTTCGATCCGTTGTTCCCGGCCAGTGCCGAGGCGCTGGAATACAACCCGACGTACACGCACACCCTGATCAGCGACGCGCTGATCAACACAGACTTGCGGATCAAGCAGAACAAACCGGTGACCCCGGCGTTCCTGTTTGCCGCCCTGCTTTGGCCCGCCCTGCCGGCTCGCGTATTGCGCCTGCAAGAACGTGGCATGCCGCCGATTCCGGCCATGCAGGAAGCGGCACACGAACTGATTGCCGAACAGTGCCAGCGCATCGCCATCCCGAAACGCTTCACCATGCCGATCCGCGAGATCTGGGACATGCAGGAGCGCCTGCCACGCCGCAGCGGCAAACGCGCCGACCTGTTGCTCGACAACCCACGGTTCCGCGCCGGTTACGACTTCTTGCTGCTGCGCGAAAGCGCCGGTGAGCAGACTGATGGCCTGGGTGAATGGTGGACGGATTATCAGGACGCCAACGACAGCGAACGTCGCGACATGATCCGCGACCTCAGTGGCAAGGACGACGGCACTGGCGCACCCCGCAAGCGTCGCCGCAGCGGTGGCGCCAAGCGTAAACGCGCCGCTGGCGAACCGAGCGTCTCGGGCGAGTAATCCATGGAACGCATCTACATCGGCATGGGCAGCAATCTGGCTGACCCCGCCGAGCAACTACGCAATGCCGTCGACGCGCTGGCGCAGCTGCCGCAGACCGAGCTGATCGGGGTGTCCGCGTTTTATCAGAGCGACTCGCTGCTGCCGGGCCAACCGCGTTACACCAACGCGGTCGCTGCGCTAGACAGCACCTTGGCGCCTCTGGAGCTGCTTGATGCGCTGCAAGCCATCGAGAACGAACAGGGGCGCGAACGTCTTGAACGCTGGGGGCCACGCACCCTGGATCTGGACATCGTGCTGTTGGATTTGCGCTTGGCTGATGGTCGCACGCTGAGCGAATTGCTCGCCGCCTGCCCCTTCGTCGGCCTGGAACGCCTCGCCAAAAGCTGATGCAAGCCCGCTCCGACATATGTTCTGTGTCGCATACGGGATCTACAGCTGCTGAATCGCATCAGTTACGCCGGTAACACCCCCGACGTAACAGCGCGGTAACACATCCAATTGACTTCCCGAGTTCTCCTCACGACTATAGGCGTCCCGCTGCCGCCAACACGGCGTTGAAGGGCGCAATCCAGGCCTTAAAAGCACGACAACAGACCGTGCGCCTGTATTTAACGAAGAATCACGCGCGTTACTCGCAGTAGTTTTCACTGCGCCTGAATGAGGATCTTTTCATGCCAGCCATCACCCTGACCACTCTGCAAGGTCTCAAGCAAAAAGGTGAAAAAATCACCATGCTGACCTGCTATGACGCGACCTTCGCCCACGCCTGCAATGAGGCTGGCGTCGACGTGCTGCTGGTGGGCGACTCCCTCGGCATGGTTTTGCAAGGTCACGACAGCACCCTGCCCGTGACGACCGCAGACATGGCTTACCACGTGGCAGCCGTCAAACGTGGCAACAGCGATGCGCTCATCCTGGCTGACCTGCCGTTCATGGCCTACGCCACCACGGAACAAGCCATGACCAACAGTGCCTTGTTGATGCAGGCCGGTGCGCACATGGTCAAGGTAGAAGGCGCTGTGTGGCTGGCAGACTCTATCCGCCTGCTGGCGGAGCGGGGCATCCCGGTGTGCGCGCACTTGGGGCTGACGCCGCAATCGGTGAACATCCTGGGCGGTTACAAAGTCCAGGGTCGCAACGAAAACCAGGCTCGGCAAATGCGTGCCGATGCCATTTCGCTGGAACAGGCCGGGGCCGCCATGTTGCTGCTTGAATGCGTGCCCAGCGAACTGGCCGAAGAAATTACTCAGGCCGTGAAGATTCCGGTCATTGGTATCGGTGCCGGCAGTGGCACCGACGGCCAGGTACTGGTCCTGCACGACATGTTGGGCTTGTCGATTACCGGTCGTGTGCCAAAATTCGTGAAGAATTTCATGACCGGCCAACACACCATTCAAGCCGCCCTGAGTGCTTACGTGACTGAAGTCAAAGCGGCGACTTTCCCAGGTATCGAACACGGATTCTCTGCATGAACACCGTAAAAACCGTACGCGAACTGCGGGCCGCCGTGGCCCGTGCCCGCGGTGAAGGCAAGCGCATCGGCTTCGTGCCAACCATGGGCAACCTGCACAGCGGGCATATCGCGCTGATTACCAAAGCCTCCCAACGGGTGGATTTCGTGGTCGCGAGCATTTTCGTCAACCCGCTGCAATTCGGTGCCGGCGAAGACCTCGACAAGTACCCGCGCACCCTCGCCGCTGACCAGGAAAAACTGCTCCAGGCCGGTTGCCACTTGCTGTTCGCGCCTAGCGTTGAAGAAATATACCCCGACGGCATGGCCGGCCAGACGCGCGTCAGCGTTCCGCTGCTGTCTGAAGGCCTGTGCGGCGCCAGCCGTCCAGGGCATTTTGAAGGTGTGGCGACGGTGGTCAGCAAATTGTTCAACATCGTCCAGCCAGACCTGGCGGTCTTCGGCCAGAAAGACTACCAGCAACTGGCGGTGATCAAATCCCTGGTCCATGACCTGAACATGCCAGTCCAGATTATTGGTGAACCGACTGTCCGTGCGGCCGATGGCCTGGCGCTGTCGTCGCGCAATGGTTTCCTCAGCGAAGAGCAGCGGGCAGTGGCGCCGGTGGTCTATCGCACGCTGAGCTCGATTGCCGACGCGATCAAGCAGGGTGGCCGGGATTTCCCCGCGCTGATCGACGCGCAGACCAAACAGCTTGAAGTGGCTGGATTGCGTCCCGATTACCTGGAGATTCGCCATGCGCTGACCTTGCGCCCGGCCACGGCAGATGATCGCGACCTGGTGATTCTGGTCGCGGCGTTCCTTGGAACCACGCGGTTGATCGACAACCTGCACCTGAATCTCGACACGCCCGCCTAAAACACCACAGCCCCTGTAGGAGCTGGCTTGCCAGCGAAGGCGGTG
>NZ_JBFUKU010000241.1:0-7995 GCF_056400685.1 Pseudomonas sp. P5_A12
CCTGCGTCCGGCGGCGCAGCCGTCGTAAAATCAGGCGCTGCGGTGTACCAGGTAAACCGCGATTACTGGATTTACGACGGCTGCGCCGCCGGACGCAGCCTTCGGCAGCTGCTACAAAGGCCGGCGAGCTTACCGCTGATAGTGATCCGCTCTATTGCACTGCATCAAGCATTTATACGGGCATGAGCGGCCAGGCGATTGATCGCCCGTTCGAGTTCTTCCAGTGCGCCGGGCGCTTTCGGATCCTGTTGCTTGAGCAGCGTTTCACTGCGCTGGCAGGCGGCGCGCAGTTGCGGGACGCCACAATAGCGGGTTGCCCCGTGCAAGCGATGGACGCGCTCGATCAATGCATTTCGGTCATTGCTTTCCCGGGCCGTGCGAATGGCCTCGCGGTCGGCTTCAAGCGAGGCCAGCAACATCGCCAGCATGTCCGCCGCCAGATCCGCTTTACCGGCGGCCAGACGCAAACCTTCTTCGGGGTCGAGCACCTGCAAATCATGCCCGCCGCCGTGGCTGTCACTGGAACGTTCCGGCCCATGGTTACGCAGGGCCAGGCCTGTCCACTTGAGTACTACTTGCGCCAATTGCCGCTCGCTGATGGGTTTGGTCAGGTAATCGTCCATGCCGCTTTGCAGCAACGCACGTTTTTCATTGGCCATGGCGTGGGCGGTGAGCGCTACGATCGGCAATGGTGTGCAATGCCGTTCACTTTCCCACTGACGAATCGCTTCGGTACTTTGACGCCCATCCATGCCGGGCATTTGCACGTCCATCAACACCAGGTCAAAGGTTTCGATCTGCACTGCCTTGACCGCCGCGTAACCACTCTCCACGGCCAGCACCTTGGCGCCCATGTCTTCGAGCAGGGTTTGTACCAGCAACAGATTGGCCGGATTGTCGTCGACGCAAAGTACCTTCGGCGCGCGACTGGACAGCGGTTCGCCCGGCTCGTTGCGCTGCTGGCGCGGGTTGACCAGATCGGACAAGGCCCGACGCAGTTTGCGGGTGCAGGCTGGTTTGGCCTGAAGCTGACTGTGCGGGTTAGGCACCGAGAGATGGAACAGTGTCTGCTCTGTGGTTGGACACAGCACCAGGACTTTGCAACCCAGGTGTTCGAGGTCCCAGATGTGCTGGTTGAGACGCTCCGGCGGCATGTCGTTGCTGGTGATGCCAAGCACCGCCAGATCGATGGCCTGATCGGTCTGGTGCGCACCGGTCACGCCATTGGTCAGGCTTTCCAGGGTATTGAACGGCGTTACGCTCAAGCCGCAATCTTCCAGTTGATGCTGTAACGCCTGCCGTGCCAAGTCATGGTTTTCCAGCACCGCCACGTGGCGTCCGAGCAGGGGCGGGCCTGGCAGGTCTTCGGCATCATCACGGGTCTTGGGCAGGCTCAGGCTGATCCAGAACTCCGAACCTTCGCCTGGTGTACTGTCGACGCCAATTTCGCCGCCCATCTGCTCAATCAGTCGTTTGGAAATCACCAACCCCAGCCCCGTGCCGCCGGGTTGCCGGGACAACGAGTTATCGGCCTGGCTGAAAGCCTGGAACAGCGCGCGCACGTCCTGGTTCGACAGGCCGATGCCGGTGTCCTGAATGCTGATGCGCAGTTGCACGCTGTCTTCATGCTCTTCTTCAAGCATGGCGCGGGCAACGATGGTGCCTTCGCGGGTGAACTTGATCGCGTTGCTGACCAGGTTGGTGAGGATCTGCTTGAGCCGCAACGGGTCGCCCACCAGCGACAAGGGTGTGTCGCGATACACCAGGCTCACCAGTTCCAGCTGTTTGGCGTGGGCCGCCGGTGCGAGGATGGTCAGGGTGTCCTGCAGCAGGTCGCGCAGGTTGAACGGAATATTGTCGAGCACCAGTTTGCCGGCCTCGATTTTCGAGAAGTCGAGGRTCTCGTTGATGATCCCCAGCAGGCTGTCGGCGGATTTTTCGATAGTGCCCAGGTAGTCGAGCTGGCGCGGCGTCAGTTCGCTTTTTTGCAGCAAGTGCGTGAAGCCGAGAATGCCGTTGAGTGGCGTGCGGATTTCATGGCTCATGTTGGCCAGGAACTCGGATTTGATCCGGCTCGCTTCCAGGGCTTCCTTGCGCGCCAGGTCCAGTTCGATGTTTTGAATCTCGATGGTTTCCAGATTTTGCCGCACGTCTTCAGTGGCCTGGTCGACGCTGTGCTGCAATTCTTCCTGCGCATTTTGCAAGGTGCCGGCCATGCGGTTGATGCCCGACGCCAGGTCATCCAGTTCCTGACTGCCGAGGGGCGGCAGGCGGGTTTCCAGATGACCGTCCTTGAGTTGCGCCACCGCCAGTTTGATCTGGCTGATCGGCCGATTGATGGTCCGCCCCATCCGCACTGCCAGCAGCGCCGCGCCGGCGAGACCGGCGGCAATCATCAGCAGGCTGGCAAACAGGCTGCGGTAACCGCGCAGCAACATGCCGCTGTGGGATAGTTCGATTTCGACCCAGCCCAGCAGGCGGTTGGCTTCATCGGGAATCAAGTCGCCGGCCAGGTTGCGGTGTTTGCCGAACACCGGCAGCAGGTAACGCGTCGCATCGTTGCCGCTGCGACGCAGCATCTGCGAGCCGTTGCCCACCGGCGCCTGATTGAGCATGGTCGGACCGGCGTGGGCCAGCAGCGTGCGGTCGGGGGCGAGGAAGGTCACTGCGCGTACGTCCGCTGTTTCCAGCGACTGGGTGGCGATGCGCTCCAGCAGGTCATTGTCCTTGCGACCCATGGCCGGGGCCACCAGGGGCGCAAGCTGTTCGGCAATCATCTCGCCGCGYTGCAACAGCTGGGATTGCAGGTCGGATTGCTGCATCCAGGTGAAATAGCCGCCCAGGACCAATGCCATCAGAGTCGTCGGCAACAAGGTCAGCAATAGCACGCGGCCTTTAATTCCCAGTTTCTTGAGCACGCATCTCTCCTGCATCCAGCGATTGATTGACCTGCGTGTACGTCCGGTACGCGCCACCCGGGCAGTGTAGCGAGTTGCAGGCAGGCAATCTTCGTAAAATTGATGTCCCCATTCGTCGGCGGTCGTGCTGCTTTTGTGTCTTGGGTAAACCTTGGGTTGCCCATCGACAGGCAATCTTGAATAATCATCAACTGAGAATTATTTGCAGATACTCATGACTCCCATCTCGATTGGCTATCCCCGAATCCTTTCCATCGAAGACGACCTCGTGCTCGGTGCGTATGTGCATGAACATTTGGGCCGTTGTGGCTTTCAGGTGACCTGGTGCCAGAACGGCCAGGAAGGCMTGGCCATCGCGCGACAGCAAGCCTTCGATGTGGTGCTGATGGATATCCTGTTGCCGGGCCTGGACGGGCTCAATGTCTTGACGCAATTGCGCCAGAGCCATTCAACCCCGGTGGTGCTGATGTCCGCTCTGGGCGCCGAGGAGGATCGCATCAGCGGTTTTCGCCTGGGGGCCGATGACTACCTGCCAAAACCGTTCAGCATGGCCGAATTGCGCGTACGCATCGAAGCGATCCTGCGTCGGGTGGCGCTCGACCGGCGACCGGTGCCGGCCCCGGTGGTCAGTGAGGCGGACAGCCTGCGTTTCGACGATGAGCTGTGTGAGGTTTTCTATGGCGAACACGCCGCCGGCATGACCCGCAGCGAGTATCGACTGCTGGAAACACTCAACCGCAATGTCGATGAAGTGTTGAGCAAAGCCTTCCTTTATCAGCAGGTGCTGCAACGCGGTTACGCCGCCCATGACCGCAGCCTCGATATGCACATCAGTCAGATCCGCCGCAAACTCAAAGGCATCGGTTATACCGAACGGGAAGTGCGCACGGTCTGGGGTAAGGGTTACGTATTGAGTGCTGCCGATGAAATGGTCTGACCTGCCAGGCCGGCACTCACTATTCTGGAAACTCGCCTGTTTGCTGGTAGCGTTTTGTCTGCTGATGATCTGGCTGAGTTGGTCCTGGGGCCGGTACATGGAACAGAAAAACCTGTTCTTGTCCGAAGAAGCCCGGATCACGCTGACCCGCTACGCCGCCGAAGCTGAGCAAGCCTGGAATCAACGCCAGAGTGCAGGCGTCGATGTCTGGCTGCAGGGTATCGGCAAGCGCGAGACATCGTGGGTCGGTGTCATCGGCGCTGATTTGCAGTCGTTGAGCAGCTATCCGCTGACGGAAAAAGAAGTTCAGCGCCTGACCTTTTTGCGCGGGCTTGATTGGCCAACCAGTCGCCACACCAAAGGCCTGCCATGGTTGCGAATCCCTTTTCCAAACGACCCGGCGGCCGGCAGCCTGGTGATCGAGTTGCCCCAGCGCTTTGTCCCGGGGCAATACCGGTTGATCTGGCGCGTGATCACCAACGGCATCATTCCGGGATTGTTCACGCTGTTGTTATGCGTCGGTCTGTATCGACTGCTGGTCGTGCCATTGAACAGTCTGCGCGAACAGGCCAACGCCTGGCGCGCGGACCAGTTGAACGTGCGCTTGTCGAGCAGCACCACCAATCGTTCGGATGAGCTCGGTGAGTTGGGCAGGGCCTTCGATCACATGTCCGAGCGCCTGCAAAGCACCGTGGCTTTGCAGCAACAGTTGCTGCGCGACCTGTCCCACGAACTGCGCACTCCGCTGAGCCGTTTGCGGGTGGCCAGCGAAAGCGAGCAGGGGCTGACGGCGTTGCGCGAGCGTATCGGTCGGGAAGTCGATGGCATGCAGCGTCTGGTGGAAGACACCCTGCAACTGGCCTGGCTCGATACCGAGCGTTCACCGTTGCCTGATGAAGCGATCCAGATTCAGGCGCTGTGGGAAATGCTCTCGGAAAATGCCTGCTATGAAAGCGGCTGGCCAGGCAGTCAATTGCGTTGCACCGTGGATTCATCGTGTTGGGTTCGCGGCAACCTCAACACCTTGGCGCAGGCGCYGGAAAACATGTTGCGTAACGCCATTCGTCATTCGCCAACGCGCGGCGTGGTGAGTCTCGGTGGGCGGCGCGATGGCGACTTCTGGCATGTGTGGCTGGAGGATGAGGGCGGCGGGGTGGCAGAGGCCGATATTGAGCGGATATTCAGTCCATTCATTCGTCTCGACGGCTCGCGACCGGGGGATGGCGGGTTTGGGTTGGGGCTGAGCATTGCGAGGAATGCGGTGCGGCGGCAGGGCGGACAGCTTTGGGCACAGAATACCGGGACGGGGTTGCGGCTTAATATGCGGTTACTGGCTGAAAATGTGAGTGCCAGTGATGACGCCATCGCGGGCAAACTCGCTCCCACAGTGGAGGTGTGTCGCCCACACATGGTGTGATCCCCCCCGATCCCTTTGTAGGAGTGAGCCTGCTCGCGATGAGGCCCTGCCAGCCACCACCTTCTGCATCGCTGAAGAGATAGTCGCGCCACTGGTGCGACATTTGTCCAAGTCGCAAAAGCGGGATCAACAGTGGACTCCTGTAAGGCTACAAGCCGTATGAACAACACCGAACCTTGTGGGGGCGGGTTTGCTCGCGAAGACGTCCTGCCAGCCACCGCCCCCTACAGAGCTGAAGAGATAGTCTCACCACTGGTGAGACAATTATTTTGCTCGTACAACCCGATCAACGGTGGACTTATGTAGGTCACAAACCGCGTAAACAACAATGAACACTGTAGGAGCGAGCGTGCTCGCGATGTAGCTATACCATCGGGTGAAAAGGTGTCAGCACTGCTGACACAATTACCCTGGACCCACAATCTGCTCATCTTGACTCAGAGCAGAATCCCGGAAGAGCGTAAGTTTTACCTGCGTTTGGCGATACAGGAGAGAGGGGGGCGACGCGCGAGTGGAGCGCCAATTGAAAGCCATCCTGTTCGAGCGCAGCGTCACCCGATCGGCAAAAGTATCAGCGGCGCTAAGACAAACTCGCACTGCGGCGCTTGAGATATTCCGCGATGCGTACATGGTTGAGTTTGTTGACCTATCGGGCGGCAAATAGTCGATTTAGTAGGAGGGAAAACAACCCATAATAGATGGCTTGTAGCAATGTACTTTCGATTATTTATGTCTCAACCGCTCAGCAACGCGTTGACTTCGGTAATGTCCACTTCATTTAATGTGCCTACCGCGGCCTTAAGCTGTAACTGGGCTAACAAGATGTCATAACGTACGCGAGACAGTTGTTGAACTATGTCACTGTATTTTCTTTGAGCTTCTAGTACATCGATACCAACTCGAATTCCGACCTTGTATCCGATTTTATTAGATGTCACTGCCGAGAATGCGGACGATTTCGCCGCCTTTAGCGCATTCTCCTGCGCTATGCCGTCCATTACGCCCGACCAAGCCTTTCTGGCTGTCAGCGCAGCGGCCTGGCGGGTGTCTTCCAATTCAAACTCAGTTTGTTCCTGCGTCGCTATTGCTTGCCGAGTAGCAGAACTCAGTCTACCTCCGCTATCCAGTGGCATGCTAAAACGTAGTCCAATGCTAGACGAGTCAATTCGGTCCGTATTGGCATTGGGGTTTTGCTGCATGTTCTGACTGATAATTAGATCGATAGATGGTAAATGTTCGGACTTTCGAATACGTACTTCATTGCCTGCGATGTCTCGGAGTAATGCTTGTGCTTGTACAGCAAGACTAAATTGCTGTGCCGCTTTAACCCATGTAGATAGTTCTAATGGTGTCGGAGGTAAAAGTGTTACATTATCCTCTAATCCTCTCAGTAAGCCTGGATGCTGCCCAACGATTCGAGCTAACGAGTTTTGGGTCATGTCCAAGTCACTTTTAGCTTTAATAAATTGCGCCGTGCTGCGATCAAAGCCTGCCTGAGTCTCATGTACATCAATGATGCTGACGTTACCTAATTCAAAGTTCTTTTTAGCGCTTGCCAACTGCTCCCCATCGGCAGTTCGTAGATCCCGTACTGCCCGAAGTACATCAGTAGCATTGAGTACTTCAAAGTAAGCATGCGCAACACGCAACATTAAGGCCTGCTGCGCGTTTTCAAGGCGGAGTTTTGCTTGCGCGCGTTGAAGTTCACCCTTCTTGAATTCAACCCAGTTTTGCCAACGAAAGATAGGCTGTATTAATTGGATGCCGTAACTACGACTCCGTCGTCTTTGCTCGGTATTACCGGTAGGGACTTGGTAGTCAGTTTCCATCCAGTGGGTTTGAGCATCTAGTGATATTTTAGGTAAAAGTCCTGATCGGCCTTGTACCCAGTGCTCCTGTCCCGTGCGCTGATGGGCTTTCTCTGCGTTGTACTGAGCATCGTTCAATAATGCCTGTTGATAGATGTACAAAAGATCACTGTCATGAGCCTGAGCAATCATTCCATCCAGCAACGAGACTGCACTTATCACAATTATTGTGACAGGCCTCATATATTGACCCTTGTCTCATCAAGACGAACATCTTCAACGACCTTTCCATTTTCCAGGCAGACAAGGCGCTTAGCGAAAGCGATAGTTTCACGACGATGAGCTATAATTATTCGCGTAATTTGCATTTCACACAGTGCCTTGACTACATGCTGCTCACTGTGTAGATCCAAGTGGCTAGTAGCCTCGTCAAGAGCAAGAATTTTTGGATTTCTATATAAAGCGCGTGCGATAAAAATTCGCTGTTTTTGTCCTCCGGATAATCCAGTTCCCATCTCAGATACAAGCGTCTGATAACCCATAGGCATATTAGTAATGGTCTTGTGGATATCTGCTTGGCGAGCTACTTCCGCTATGTGTTCCTGACAAAAGTGTGGGTCGAAACAAGCAATATTTTCGGCTAGAGATCCTGCCAGTAATTGATCTTCTTGCATTACAGCACTTACTAAGCTACGACATGTCCGAGGCCCTAACTGACGCATAGGTATCCCGCCAATCAAAATCTCCCCTTCTGTTGGTGTAAGCAGCCCGAGTATTAATTTAAGCAATGTGCTTTTGCCGCAACCAGAGCGCCCGACGATTGCAACTGAATCCCCTGCGTTGATCGTGAGAGACAAATTGTGTATTACCGAGGGCTCGCCATGTGCATATCGATATGAAACATGTCTAAATTCA
>NZ_JBFUKU010000242.1:0-7911 GCF_056400685.1 Pseudomonas sp. P5_A12
GGTGCAGATCTACTCCGGCTTTATCTACAAAGGCCCGGCGTTGATTCGTGAGTCGGTAGACGCCATCGCAGCCCTGCGCTGACCTGTAGCAGCTGTCGAGCCTGCGAGGCTGCGTCCGGCTGCGCAGCAGTCGTAAACCCTGAATGTACGGTGTATCTGCAAAACCGCAGTGTCTGATTTCACGACTGCTTCGCAGCCGGACGCAGCCTCGCAGGCTCGACAGCTGCTACAGGTCAGCGCAGGGCTGCGATGGCGTCTACCGACTCACGAATCAACGCCGGGCCTTTGTAGATAAAGCCGGAGTAGATCTGCACCAGGCTCGCACCCGCCGCGATTTTCTCGGCCGCGTGTTTGCCTTCGGTGATGCCGCCCACGGCGATGATGGGCAGGCGACCTGCCAGTTCCGCCGCCAGCACTTTCACGGTGTTGGTGCTCTTGTCGCGAACCGGTGCGCCGGACAGACCGCCCGCCTCGTCACCGTATTCCATGCCTTCGACGCCGACGCGACTCAGGGTGGTGTTAGTGGCGATCACCGCGTCCATTCCGGTTTCCATCAGCGCTTGTGCGACCTGTGCGGTCTCTTCGTCGGTCATGTCCGGCGCGATCTTGATCGCCAGCGGGACATGTTTGCCGTGGCGCAACGCCAGTTCTGCGCGGCGCGCGGCCAGATCAGCGAGCAACTGCTTGAGCGAATCGCCGAACTGCAGGCTGCGCAGGCCCGGGGTGTTCGGTGAACTGACGTTGACCGTCACGTAGCTGGCGTGGGCATATACCTTGTCCAGGCAAATCAGATAATCGTCGACCGCGCGCTCAACCGGGGTGTCGAAGTTCTTGCCAATGTTGATGCCCAGCACGCCTTTGTACTTGGCCGCCGCCACGCGGGCCAGCAAATGGTCGACACCAAGGTTGTTGAAGCCCATGCGGTTGATGATCGCCTCGGCTTCCGGCAGACGAAAAATCCGTGGTTTCGGGTTGCCCGGCTGCGGGCGCGGAGTGATGGTGCCGATTTCGACAAAACCAAAACCCAGTTGAGCGAAACCGTCGATGGCCGCGCCGTTCTTGTCCAGACCGGCCGCCAGACCCACCGGGTTCGGGAAGTCCAGGCCCATGACCGACACCGGCATTTTCGCCGGGGCCTTGCACAGCAAGCCATTGAGGCCCAAACGCCCGCCCGCGCCGATCAGGTCCAGGGACAGATCGTGGGAGGTTTCCGGGGAAAGTTTGAACAACATCTGACGGGCCAGGGTGTACATGGGCGGGTTTGACTCTGGGCTACGAAAAGTGGCGGCAATTATAGCCGGGCATCGGGTTGCAGGCGAGGCGCGCGATAAAATCAGCGAGCGATGGCATATGCCTTGCACCGTCACCGGTATCAGCACTCATGCCAACGGCGGAATGGGTCGCAAGACAAAGGCGTCGTCACTGGGCCTTGCTCTGGCAAGCAGCCCGTTGCGGCGTTTTTTTTATGGAAAGGTGCTTATTGATGATTGAAGTTCCAGCCAACCCTCTGGCTTGGGTCCACGGCAGCGATGCCCCGGAAAAGACCGACATCAATCTCGGTTTCATGGCCCTGAGCGACTGCGCTTCGGTCGTGGTCGCCGCCACGCAGGGCTTTGCCCAGCCCTACGGTCTGACCCTGAACCTCAAGCGCCAGTCGTCCTGGGCCAACCTGCGGGACAAACTGGTCAGCGGCGAACTTGACGCCGCCCACAGCTTGTACGGCCTGATTTATGCCGTCCACTTGGGCATTGGCGGCGTGGCCTCGACAGATATGGCCGTGCTGATGGGACTGAACCAGAACGGCCAGAGCATCAATCTCTCCCATGGTTTGCAGGCGTTGGGCGTGACCAGTCCTGAAGCACTCGACCGCCACGTGCACCAAACTCGCCCAAAACTCACCTTCGCCCAGACATTTCCCACCGGCACCCACGCCATGTGGCTGTATTACTGGCTGGCGAGCCAGGGTATCCATCCATTGCAGGATGTTGACAGCGTGGTGGTGCCGCCACCGCAAATGGTCACACACCTGCAAGCCGGACGCATCGATGGTTTTTGCGTGGGTGAGCCGTGGTCCGCCAGCGCGGTGCAGCAAAATCTCGGTTTTACCCTGGCGACGTCGCAGACCATTTGGCCCGATCACCCGGAAAAAGTCCTCGGCTGCACCCGTGCGTTTGTCGAGCACTACCCCAACACCGCGCGAGCCTTGGTGATGGCGATCCTGGAAGCCAGCCGGTTCATTGAGCAAAGCACGGAAAACCGCCGCAGCACCGCGCAACTGTTGAGCGCACCCGACTACCTCGACGCACCGCTGGACTGCATTGAACCGCGCCTGCTGGGGGATTACGCTGATGGTCTGGGCAATCGCTGGCAGGACCCGCATGCGCTGCGCTTCCATGCCAGCGGTGAGGTCAATCTGCCGTACCTGTCCGACGGCATGTGGTTCATGACCCAGTTCCGACGCTGGGGATTGTTGCGCGACGATCCGGATTACCTCGGCGTAGCCCGTCAGGTCCAGCAACTGGACCTGTACCGCGAGGCCGCCAGCGCTGTCGGTGTCGCCGCCAGTGGTCAGGACATGCGCAGCAGCCAGTTGATCGACGGCAAAGTCTGGGACGGCTCCAGTCCGTCCAGTTATGCCCGCAGCTTCAAGTTGCACGCCCTGAGCGACAGCTCGCAACGATTCGCTCACCGCTGACAGGAGACTGCAAACATGCTGCGTATCCTGCTGATCAACGACACCGCAAAGAAAGTCGGCCGCCTCAAAGCCGCGCTGACCGAAGCCGGGTTCGAGGTGATCGACGAATCGGGTTTGACCATCGACCTGCCCGAACGCGTCGAAACGGTGCGTCCGGACGTGATTCTGATCGATACCGAGTCACCGAGCCGCGATGTGATGGAGCAAGTGGTGCTGGTGACCCGCGACCAGCCACGACCGATCGTCATGTTTACCGATGAGCATGACCCCGGCGTGATGCGCCAGGCGATCCAGTCCGGGGTCAGTGCCTACATCGTCGAAGGTATTCACGCACAACGCTTGCAGCCGATTCTCGACGTGGCCATGGCACGCTTTGAAAGTGACCAGGCGTTACGCGCTCAACTTCATGCCCGCGACCAACAACTGGCCGAACGCAAGCGCATCGAACTGGCCAAGGGGCTGTTGATGAAGATGAAAGATTGCAATGAGGAAGAGGCTTACACCCTGATGCGCCGCCAGGCCATGAGCCGGCAGCAGAAGCTGATCCAGGTGGCGGAGCAGATCATTGCCATGAGTGAGTTACTCGGGTAACCGATCGTTCCCACGCTCCGCGTGGGGATGCATCCCGTGACGCTCCGCGTCACAGCGAGAAGCGGACGCGGAGCGTCCATGGCGGCATTCCCACGTGGAGCGTGGGAACCATCTCATGAAACTGGCACAAATCTGGCTAAGTAATTACCACAGGTAACCAACGGCGGTTGCCCCACCTACGACAAAGACGTCGCTCACCTCATTTGCCCTTGGCGAATCAGGTGGCGGCGTTTTTTAGTTTTGGCCCCACAGCCCGGGGCCGGTGGTGCGGCCCTTAGGCGCCCCACCTGCTAGCTCATGACTCCTTCTCGAGACTCTTCACAGCTGAGGTGCGCGATGAATTCAAGCTTCTGGAAATCCGGCCACACGCCGACACTGTTTGCGGCCTTCCTCTACTTCGACCTGAGCTTCATGGTCTGGTACCTGCTGGGCCCGTTGGCAGTGCAGATCGCCGCAGACCTGCACCTGACCACCCAACAGCGCGGGCTGGTGGTAGCGACGCCAATTCTGGCCGGGGCCGTGCTGCGCTTTATCATGGGCATGCTGGCGGATCGCCTGTCGCCAAAAACCGCCGGGCTGATTGGCCAGGTGATCGTCATCTGCGCGCTGTTCGGCGCCTGGAAACTCGGGATTCACAGCTACGAACAAGCGCTGGTGCTGGGCCTGTTCCTCGGCATGGCCGGTGCGTCCTTCGCCGTCGCCCTGCCGCTGGCCTCGCAATGGTATCCGCCGCAACATCAGGGCAAAGCCATGGGCATTGCCGGCGCTGGCAACTCCGGCACGGTGCTCGCAGCGCTAATCGCCCCGGTATTGGCGGCCGCGTTCGGCTGGAGCAACGTGTTCGGCTTCGCTCTGATCCCGCTGATCCTCACCATCATCGTCTTCGCCTGGCTGGCGAAAAACGCACCTGAACGGCCGAAAGCCAAATCCATGGCTGACTACTTCAAAGCCCTGGGCGACCGCGACAGCTGGTGGTTCATGTTTTTCTACAGCGTGACCTTCGGTGGTTTCATCGGCCTGGCCAGCGCTCTGCCCGGCTACTTCAACGACCAATACGGCCTGAGTCCGGTCACAGCCGGTTACTACACAGCGGCCTGCGTGTTCGGCGGCAGCCTGATGCGTCCGTTGGGCGGCGCACTGGCAGACCGTTTCGGCGGTATTCGCACGTTGCTGGGAATGTACACAGTGGCGGCGCTCTGTATCGCGGTGGTGGGTTTCAATCTGCCGAGTTCCTACGCGGCGCTGGCGCTTTTCGTCTGCACCATGCTCGGTTTGGGTGCAGGCAACGGCGCGGTTTTCCAGTTGGTGCCACAGCGTTTTCGGCGGGAGATCGGTGTGATGACCGGTTTGATCGGCATGGCCGGCGGCATCGGTGGCTTTGCGCTGGCGGCAGGCATGGGCGCGATCAAGCAAAGCACCGGCAGCTATCAACTGGCCTTGTGGTTGTTCGCCAGCCTCGGTGTTTTGGCCTGGTTCGGTCTGCACGGCGTGAAGCGTCGCTGGAGAACCACTTGGGGTTCGGCTGCCGTGACGGCGGCTCGGGTCTGAGTCCTCGATGAGCCTGCAACTGAGCTTTGCCCAATCCAGCGCCATCGGCCCGCGGGAGGAAAATCAGGATGCCCTGCGCCTGGTGACGCCGAACCCGGCGCTGGCGGTCAGCAAGGGTTACCTGTTCGCCATTGCCGACGGGGTCAGCCAATGCGCCGACGGCGGTCTCGCGGCCCGTTCGACCTTGCAGGCCCTGGCGCTGGACTATTACGCCACCCCGCAAACCTGGGGGGTCGCTCAAGCATTGGACCGCTTGCTACTGGCGCAAAATCGCTGGTTGCAGGCCAACGGCGGTGGGCAACCGCTGTTGACCACCGTCAGTGCTTTGGTCATGCGCGGCAGGCGCTTTACCCTGGCTCATGTAGGAGATTGCCGGGTGTATCGCTGGCACGCGGACCAGTTGCAGCGCGTCAGTGAGGATCATGTCTGGGACCAACCGGGCATGCAGCACGTGCTCAAGCGTGCGCTGGGGCTGGATCAACATCTGGTGCTGGATTTTCTCGATGGCGAATTGCGCCTGAATGAAAGTTTCGTGCTGCTCAGCGACGGCGTTTGGGCGGTATTGGGCGACACCGCCATTGCCGCTATTCTGCGAGATCAGCCCGATCTGGACAGCGCGGCACAAACCTTGGTGAATGCCGCGCATCTGGCTGGCAGTCAGGACAATGCCAGTGCCCTGCTGGTGCGGGTCGATGCCTTGGGTGAAACGAGCATTGGCGATGCGCTGATGCATTTACAACAATGGCCACTGCCCCCAACGCTCAAACCCGGTCAATCCTTCGAAGGCTGGCAAATCGAAGGGGTTCTCGGCCACAGCCAGCAATCGCTGCTGTACCGGGTGCTCGACGGGCAACGACAACCCTGGCTATTGAAAACCCTGCCTGCTGCGCTACGCGACGATCATCTGGCCGGCCAAGCGTTGCTGTCGGAAGAGTGGTTTCTCAAACGCGTGGCCGGACGGCACTTTCCTGAAGTCCATGCCGCCAGTCAGCGTCAGCATTTGTACTACGTGATGCGCGAATATTCCGGATCTACGCTGGCAGAACTGCATTCGGGCGTAGGCCCCATGCCGCTTGTGCAATGGCGGGATCTGGCCGAACGCCTGCTAAGGGCGGTCGGCATGCTGCATCGACGGCAGATTCTGCACCGCGATATCAAACCGGAAAACCTGCTGCTGGGTGACGACGGCGAGTTGCGCCTGCTGGATTTCGGCCTGGCCTATTGCGCAGGCCTGTCGGAGGATCAACCTTCCGCCCTGCCGGGAACGCCCAGTTACATAGCGCCGGAAGCCTTTCTCGGAGGCGCCCCGACCCCGCAACAGGATCTGTACGCGGTGGGCGTGACGCTGTATTTCCTGCTGACCGGGCATTATCCCTACGGTGAAATCGAAGCGTTCCAGCGCCCCCGGTTCGGTGTACCGGTCAGTGCCAGTCGTTATCGGCCGGACTTGCCCGAGTGGATTGCGCAATGCCTGGAACGCGCCGTGGCGGCGGATCCGCTTCAGCGCTTTGAAACGGCTGAAGAATGGCTGCTGCTTCTGGAACAAGGCGAGCGCCGCAGTTTGAGTGTTCGTCCCAGACCGTTATTGGAACGCGAGCCGCTGAAGGTCTGGCGGACAATGGCGTTGGTGTCGTTGCTGTTGAATCTGGTGCTGCTGGTTCTTGTATTTCATGGCTGACACAAATCCCTTGTAGCAGCTGGCGAAGCCTGCGTTCGRCTGCGAAGCAGTYGTAAATCCTGGATGCTGGGTACATCTGGCACACCATGCCGTCTGAAATTACGACTGCTTCGCAGCCGAACGCAGGCTTTGCCAGCTGCTACAGAAGCCGCGCCAATTGCGGGCAACGTGCATTGAATCGGTGCAAAAACGTCCCTATCCAAATCCGAGACTGCGACCAAACCTAATAAATCCGGCGATCTGAGGCACTTGGCACAACCACTGCATTACCCTTTTCACCACACATAAAGCCCGGCCTTCAACGACGAAGGTTGCGCTTCCCGAGAGAACGGGACCAGGACAAAGGCGTCCTCGCTAGGCAACTAGCGGGACGCCTTTTTTTGTTTGCGCAAAATTTGTCGAGCCAGACCTGAAGCCCTGATGAGGCGGGTCGGAGCTCCCCCGGAGAACCTGATGAAAAAACTAAAACTGGTGATGATCGGCAACGGCATGGCCGGGGTTCGCACCCTGGAAGAACTGCTCAAGCTGAGCAACGAGCTCTACGACATCACGGTCTTCGGCGCCGAACCCCACACCAACTACAACCGCATCCTGCTGTCGCCGGTACTGGCCGGTGAGCAGACGTTCGAAGAGATCGTGCTCAACGACCTCGACTGGTACCTGGACAACAACATCAAGCTGTTGCTCAACCGCAAAGTGGTGGAGATCGACCGGGTCAAACGCCGGGTCATCGCCGAAGACGGCAGCGAGGCTGAATACGATCGCCTGCTGATCGCCACCGGTTCGACCCCGTTCATTCTGCCGATCCCGGGCAACACCCTGGAGGGCGTGATCGGCTACCGCGACATCGCCGACACCCAGGCCATGATCAACACCGCCAAGACCCACAAGCACGCCGTCGTCATCGGCGGTGGCTTGCTCGGCCTGGAAGCTGCCAACGGCCTGATGCTGCGCGGCATGCACGTCACCGTGGTGCATATCGGCGAATGGCTGCTGGAGCGCCAACTCGACAAGACCAGCGGCCAGTTGCTGCAAACCGCACTGGAAGCACGCGGCCTGCACTTTCGCCTGTGCGAACAAACCCAGGCGCTGCACGATGCCGGCAATGGCCGGGTCGGCTCGGTTGAATTCAAGAACGGAGAGATCATTCCCGCCGACCTGGTGGTCATGGCCGCCGGCATTCGCCCCAACACCGAACTCGCGGAAAAATCCGGCATCCCCTGCAATCGCGGGATTCTGGTCAACGACACGATGCAAACCTACGACCCACGGGTCTACGCCATCGGTGAATGCGCCAGCCATCGCGGCATTGCCTACGGCCTGGTTGCGCCATTGTTCGAGCAAGCCAAGGTTTGCGCCAATCACCTCGCACAATTGGGCTTCGCCCGCTATCAAGGCT
>NZ_JBFUKU010000243.1:0-7908 GCF_056400685.1 Pseudomonas sp. P5_A12
GACTGGAAGACCGCTATCGCGAGCAGGCTCGCTCCCACAGGGGGGGTGTGGTGTGGCAGATTATTGTTGCTGGACAGAGACAACCGGCATCGGCGTCGGCGACACAAACACCTTCGCATGCATTTGCTCGCACCCGCCGCCCCGGCGCATCCCGCGCACCGGGCAGGCATCCAGGTAATCCAGGCCCACCGCCAGTTTCAAGTGGCGTTCAGGTCTGGCCAGTTCATTGGTCACGTCAAAACTGTACCAGGCATCATCCAGCCAGGCTTCCGCCCAGGCGTGACTGGCCAGGTGTTCGCTGTTCTCGCTGTACAAATACCCCGACACATAACGCGACGGAATGCCCAGGCTGCGCGCGCAGGCGAGAAAGGCATGGGTGTGGTCCTGACAGACGCCTGAACGCCCGGCGAAGGCTTGAGCCGCGCTGGTGTCGACTTCGGTTGAGCCCGGTGTGTAGGTCATGTGCTGGTTAAGGCCATGCATCAAGTCGATCAGCGCGCTGCGATCCCGGCGTGTTTTGCATTCCTTTTGTGCGAACGCTCGCAGGGCTTCGTCAGGCTCGGTCAGCCGCGTGAAACGCAGGAACGGCAGCGCCGACTGGCTTTCATGCTCGGCCTCGCGCAGTTCGTCGATGTCAACCTGACCACGGGCGCCAATGATGATTGCCTCATGCGGCTCGTCCATGGTCAGCACGTGCAATATGTTGCCGAACGGATCGAGTTGCGCGCGTACCGGGCGCGGCAGGTCGAGCTGCCAGCTGAGCACGTGCTGACGCTCGCTGTCGTGGGGTGTCAGTCGCAAGTACTGGATGCTCGCCCGCACCTGATCTTCATAGTGATAGGTGGTCTCGTGGCTAATGGAAAGTCTCATGCAGCCTCCAGGTAGGAACTGTGAATAGCGTTGCCCAGCTGGCGCACCAGCGGGATGAACTCGGTCAGCCAGGCGTGCAGGCCTTCTTCGAGAATTTCGTTGATACCGGTGTAGCGCAGGCGTGCGTCTATCTCAGCGGCCAGGCGTTGTGCCGGACGGCCATTGGCCCCCGGCAGGCTGGCGAGGATCTGGTCGATTTCTTCGGTGCAGGCGCGCAAGGAGCGCGGCACATCGGCGCGCAGCAACAGCAACTCAGCCACATGCCGGGAACCGGGGGCGTCGCGGTAGATCTCGGTGTACGCCTCGAACGACGACAGCGCACGCAACAATGCGCTCCACTGGTAATAGGCGTGCGCCGTACTGTCACTGACAGCTTCGGCTTGATCGCCGGCCATTTCGTAGCGAGCGTCGAGCAGGCGCAGCGTGTTGTCGGCCCTTTCGATAAATGTCCCCAGACGAATGAAGCGGAACGCATCGTTACGCATGATGGTGCCGTAGGACGCACCCCGAAACAGGTGGGAACGTTCCTTGATCCACTCGCAAAAACGGCTCATGCCGTAGCGGCTCAACCCCTGTTCGGCAATCCCGCGAATTTCCAGCCAGGTAGCGTTGATGTTTTCCCACATGTCGGCGGTGATTCGCCCACGCACCGCATGGGCGCWGGCCCGAGCGGCGCCGAGGCAGCTGTAGATGCTCGCCGGGTTCGCTGCATCCAGGGCGAAAAAGTGCAGCAGCCGTTCGGCATGCAGCTCGCCATGGCGCTCCAGATAGTCGTCCAGGGTGCCGGTGATCAGCAGTGGCATGGCGAGTTCGTGCAGCCCGTCACCGCGGCCATCCTGTGGCATCAGTGACAGTGAATAACTGATGTCGAGCATCCGTGCGAGGTTTTCTGCTCGCTCCAGGTAACGCGACATCCAATACAAATCCGAGGCAGTTCTACTTAGCATGGCAAGCTTCCTTCAATCCTCGACCACCCAGGTGTCCTTGGTTCCGCCACCCTGGGATGAATTCACCACCAGAGAGCCTTCACGCAGGGCGACACGGGTCAAACCGCCGGGCACAACCCGGGTTTCGCGGCCAGACAATACAAACGGACGCAGGTCGATGTGGCGTGGGGCGATGCCGTTTTCGACAAAGGTCGGACAGGTCGACAGGGACAACGTCGGTTGCGCGATGTACGCATGGGGCTTGGCTTTGATCCGCGCACGGAACGACTCGATTTCCGCCGCCGTAGCCGCCGGCCCCACCAGCATTCCGTAACCGCCGGAGCCCTGGGTTTCCTTGACCACCAGATCGGGAAGATTGGCCAGCACGTGGGACAGTTCAGATGGATTGCGGCACTGGAACGTCGGCACGTTTTTCAGGATCGGTTCTTCGTCGAGGTAGAAACGGATCATGTCGGTGACAAACGGATACACCGACTTGTCGTCCGCGACTCCGGTGCCGATGGCATTCGCCAGCACCACGTTGCCGGAGCGGTACGACGACAGCAGCCCCGGAACGCCCAGCATCGAATCCGGGTTGAACGCCAGCGGGTCGAGGAATGCATCGTCGAGGCGACGGTAGATCACGTCGACGGCTTTCGGCCCGTCTGTGGTACGCATGAACACCTTGTCATCGCGCACGAACAGGTCCGCGCCTTCCACCAGTTCAACGCCCATTTCCCGGGCCAAAAAGGCATGCTCGAAAAACGCGCTGTTGAAGCGACCCGGCGTTAGCACCACCACGCTCGGATTGTCGATCGGGCTGGAGCTTTTCAGGGTATCCAGGAGCAGATTCGGATAGTGATCGATGGGGGCAATGCGCTGCGCTGCGAACAGTTCGGGGAACAGCCGCATCATCATCTTGCGGTCTTCGAGCATGTAGCTCACGCCGCTCGGTGTACGCAGGTTGTCTTCGAGCACGTAGTACGTGCCGTCGCCGTCTCGGACCAGATCGACGCCAGAGATGTGCGAATAGATATCCCGGTGCAAATCCAGCCCTTGCATCGCCAACTGGTATTGCTCGTTAGCCAGCACTTGCTCGGCTGGAATGATGCCGGCCTTGATGATGCGCTGATCGTGATAAAGGTCGGCAAGGAACATGTTCAATGCCTTGACCCGCTGAATGCAGCCGCGCTCGACGACCCGCCATTCACTGGCAGGGATGCTGCGAGGGATTGTATCGAAGGGAATCAGGCGCTCTGTCCCCTGCTCATCCCCATAGAGCGTAAAAGTAATCCCGGCGCGATGAAACAACAGATCGGCCTCGCGTCGCCGTTGTGCCAAAAGCTCGTCAGGCGTTTCGGCCAGCCAACGGGCAAACTCCCGATAATGCGGGCGGACCTGGCCGCCGGCATCGTACATTTCATCAAAATAAGTGCGGATCATGCCGTACTCCTTGTCACCCGGACATCTAGGCTTCGCAAGGCCCGTGCCATCGGCAGAAACGCTTTGATATCAATCAGTTGGAAATAAACACCGTTAACACCGCACCAATCCTGTGCAGCAAACGCCCCAACTTGATTGCCCCCGCTTCATTGCAAGGCGACGCTGTCGCCTATCACCAGCATAGTCAGAGTTGATTCCACTGCCCGCCCGCCCGTGCGGATAATCCACGCATTCGCTGGAAAACGGCCCGAACTTCTCTTTAGCCGCCTGCTCAGGCGTTTTTTTTGCGCCGAATTCTTGTTTCAGGGTTTTGCTGGAAGGATTTTGCCGCCCCAAAAACTAAAACGGCCAACCCGAAGGTCAGCCGTTAGTGCGTGTCACTGTTCATAAGATTATGCGAGTAGCCCTCGTACCTCCTGCTTGACGCCCCATCCTTCAATGATGCCGCCCAGAGGCTCGACCACTGCCTCAAAACCTTGCTCGAAATCACCAATATCATCGTAAGTGGCATACATGACTTTGCTCAGTTCCAGCGCCCATGCGCCGTCGTCGCGCACACTGATTTGCGCATTCAAGGACTCACCACGGTAATGACCTGCTGCTCTGCGGGCCCGCTCCTCGTCGGGAAAAATGGCGTAGAACTCGATGGGGTGGAACTTTGAAAAGTCGAAACCGCCCTCTTTCATGCGGCGCAGCACCGAGCTGCTGATGTCTTCTTGATAGGCTGTGCTCATGAAACGTCCCCCTCATATTGATGGATAGACTTTCCGTATTCCCGGCACGCGCAACCGAGTGGTGCGAGCGATGCGGCAACCTCGTTACCGGTGGGAAGCAAGCATGTAGCTGACAAGACCAGACCTTAGCGATCCATTCGCTGATCTCGATTGCAGAGTAGCCTCAAGAGAGAGCCGCTGCCAAGGTCTGAATGAGAATCAGACAGGAAGTGTTCAGATTGGCGTGATACCGAGGATTTGTATGCTGTTCTGGGCTTTAAGACTTTTGACGCTCGCATCAGCGGTTCGCCCTTCCAGATCGTTCAGATCCAGTTCGGCGGCGACAGGAAGAAGCCGGGCCTTGATGAGTTTGGCGGCTTGCTCGTTGTCCGGGCACTCGTCGCACTCAAAGACTTCATCGACTGTTTCACCGTGATCATCCACGAAAGTGATTTTCCACTTTTGCATCAGTGCCTCCTCGATAAAACCCATGGATGGGCTTACAAGCATCTGGACTTTTTCGCGGACTGATCGTTCAACGGATTACGGCGTGCGAGCATGAAAAACACGGCCCCTGTGGGAGTGAGTTCAAGCCCGCGCCCACAGGGAATGGAGTCAGATCCRTACGTCAGCCCGCGGCCCGGTGATGGCCCAGATGATCAGCCCCAGCACCGGCAAGCACGCGATCAACAGCACCCAGAGGACTTTCATCCCGGTGGTGGCGCCACTTTTAAACACGTTGATGATGGCCCAGATATCCAGAACGAAAATGATCAAGGCAATCAGGCTGTTGAACGTAGAACCCATGGTGACGCTCCCTAAGAGTAATTTTCACTCTTAGGATAGCCGCCCAATGCCAGGGTTCCGATTTTTTCTGGGTTAACGTCAGATATGGATCGCCACTTTCAAGGCTTCCAGGGATGGCGCAGCGGCGATGCCGACCTCGGCGCACAGTTCAAGTACCCGTGGCACGTCGTTGCCGTAGACCAGCACCACTTGTAGCTCGTCGTCGAGCATCTGGCTGAAGTTCATCAGCGTGTAGCCGCCGTTTTCCTTGTTCATGCTGCCCATTTGCACCTGAATGCGGTTGAGCGCGGTCAGGGCTTCGGTTTTGGCCAGCTGCTTGGGTTTGATATTGAAATCAACACCGGGGCCGAATGAAGCAACGATCTGGGCAAACAGGTCCATGTAAGTGTCGGCCTGGAACAGCACTGTCTCCGGCAGGCTGCCGACAACCACCCATTCGCCCAAGGGGATCGGGAACGTGTCGTCGTAGTTGATATCCGGATTGGCCGTCAGAAAAGCTTCAGGATCGGCGTAGGCCTGAGACGCTTCGTCAGCGATTTTCAGGATTTCGTCATCGCTCATGCACCCGGAGCTGATTTTGCTGATGAGTTCGACGAGTGCGGCTTTCATGAGGTGGATCCTGTAGCGAATGATTTTTGAGGGCGCGAAGGATAGCGCATTCGGAGGAAGTTACCGAGCAGGGTGAGACCTATGGTGGGGGAGCTTGCCCCTCACCATAAGGGATCAGCCGAGCAGTTTTTCCAGCTGGGCGGTGGTGTCGACGGCGCCCATGGTTTTCGCGGCATCGAGTGCGGACACGCCGTTGGCGTCCTTGGCTTTCGGATCGGCACCTTTGCTGATCAGGTAGTCGACGATTTCGACGCGGTTGAACATCGCCGCCATCATCAACGCGGTACGGCCATCGAACGATGAGCCTTCCACTTGCGCCCCGCCGTCTACCAGCGCTTTGACTACTGCCAGATCGCCCTTGAACGCGGCACCGGCAATCGGGCTTTGGCCGTTGTCGTTGCGAATTTCCGGGTCGGCCTTGTGTTCGAGCAGGACTTTTACGGTATCCACATGACCATGGTAGGCGGCCAGCATCAGCAAGGTGTCGCCTTTGTGGTTGCGCAGATTCGGCGGCAGGCCTTTGGTCAGCAGCGCAGCCATCATGGCCGCATCGCCCTCGCGCGCTTTGTTGAAGACCTGTTCGGCAAATTCAGCGGCTTCTTCGGGGGTCATCTGGCGGCTTTGGTCTGACATCGGGGGCTCCATGTTGGGTTATTCGCAAAGCCGACAGTTTCCCGAGCAGCCCCCTGGCTGTCACTTGTTTTTTCTCAAGGGCCGCCATAGCTCCATTTAATAGCGGTACTTGCCGCCATGAATATCCGCCAGCACCTGCTCGGTCACCTGTACGTAAGTCTGGGTGCCGGGTAGCCAGGCGTAGATCGGGTCATCACCGGTTTTGCCGGGATCGAAGGCTTCCTCCTTGAGTCGGGTCTTCTGGTATTTGAACGTCCCGGTGGTCTCCATTTTCACTTTCACCCGCAGGAACAGTGGCACCGCATATGCGGGCATTTGCTGACGAGCGAAATCCAGCAATTCACTGAAATCCAGGGTGGCCAGGGATTCGGCCGGGGTAATCGCAGCCATGCCGGCGCGCCCGTTGGTGTTGTGGACCTCCACGCCATACGCCACGGCTTCCGAGATGTGCGGATATTGCAGCAGGATGTTTTCGACTTCCGTGGTCGAAACGTTTTCGCCCTTCCAGCGGTAGGTGTCGCCCAAGCGGTCGACGAATTGTGCATGGCCGAATCCAATGTTGCGCAGCAGGTCACCGGTATTGAAGTAACAATCGCCCTTCTTGAACACGTCATGAAACACGACTTTTGCGGTCTTTTGCGGGTCGGTGTAGCCGTCCAGCGGCGCCTTGTCATCGATTCTCGCCAACAACAATCCTTGCTCACCTTTGGCCACTTTGTTCATGAAACCCTTGGCATTGCGAATCGGCTGACCACTCTCATGGTCGTAACTCACCAGTTCCCAGGCCATCAACGAGAAGCCAACGGTGTGGTCAAAATTGAGAATGTTGCTGAACCCGATGTTGCCATCGCTGGCCGCATAAAGTTCGCAAATGTGCTTAACGCCGAAACGGGTCTTGAAGGCGTTCCACGCGCCGGGACGTAAACCGTTGCCGATCATCTTTGTCACGCTGTGTTGGCGATCGTCGGCGCTGGGTGGTTGATCCACCAGATAACGGCACAGTTCGCCCACGTAGCCAAGTGTGGTCGCGTGGTACTTGCGTACGTCACTCCAGAACTGGCTGGCGCTGAACTTGCGGCGGATGGCAAACCCCGAGGCGCCGCTGATGGCCGAGCCCCAGCACACGCAGAGTCCGGTGCCGTGATACAGCGGCAAGGTGCAATAGACGATGTCGTGCGGCTGCATGTCGAGGGCGATCAGGCCGAAACTGGCAGAGCTGCGCATCCAGCGTCCATGCTTGAAGACGCCAGCCTTGGGCAGTCCGGTGGTGCCCGAGGTGTAGATATAGAAGCAAGGATCGTCGAAAAAAACCTGTTGGCTGCTGGCAGGATTGGCGTCGGCCGCATCGGCACTGGCTGCCATCAGGTTGACGAAACCGTCGGGCGCAATACCCGGATGGTTATAGGTGGCTTGATCGGAGACGAACCAGGTTCGTACCGGGGCGATGGACACCTGTTCGCGGACCTGCGAAAACGCCGGGACCAACTCGCCGCCGACGACGATCGCCACCGGCGCCACCAGGCTCAGGCTGTGCACGAGGGTATCGCGGGTCTGCGAAGTATTGAGCAACGCGCTGATCGCGCCGACCTTGGCCACCGCCAGAATCGTCACCAGCAGCTCCGGGCGGTTTTCGATGAACACCGCGACCACGTCACCCTTGCCGATCCCTTGGTCAATCAGATGATGAGCGATGCGGTTGGCCCATTGATTGACCTGCGTATACGTCAGTGCCACGTCGTCCTGCAGTAACGCGGGGCCATCGGGATTGCGCAACGTCGCCTGCTCGAAGCACCAGCCCAGGCCACACGGTTGGGTCGGATCCTTGACGTTGGCGACTTTCAGGCCTTTCACCACGCGGGGAATGGTTTTGGCAATCGTCGGCAGTTTGCGGAGCATCATGCCCCAGG
>NZ_JBFUKU010000244.1:0-7850 GCF_056400685.1 Pseudomonas sp. P5_A12
CGCTACGACGCCGGATCAGGCGATTGATGGCGTACTGAGCCTTTGTGCTGCGCTGGCAGAAGGCGTGCGCCAAGCGCGGGTCAGCTGAAGGTAAAGTTCGTGTTGCAGAGGTATTAGAGCCTCGCGGCACAGAGTAAGCAGCGAGAAAAAGGGCTTCAGAACTGTGTTCTGAAGCCCTTTTTTCTATGGCAGTTCCAACCCGCCGGCTGCTTTGTGCAGCTTCCTTAAATGCTCGCCAACCTGCTTCAGATTGGCTTCATTGGCGGCCATTTCGGCCGCGCGATCCGGTTCGAGCAACGCTCGCACTTCCTTGTCCAGATCCCCTGTCAGCGCCAGCAATTGTTTTTGGCGCAGGCTGCTCTCCGACTCCAGGCGTTGCCACTCACTGGGTTGGGGCAATCCGTAACCTCCGCTGCCGAGCAGTTCAGCCGGACGGCTAAGGTAGCCGCTATTGGCGAGAATCTGTTGCAAGGTCGCATCAGCCTTGTCCATTCCGCCGTTTTTCAGCTCCCGAGCGCCGAGGTAGCGCTGCTTGACTTCGTCCTGGGCCAGCAGCATTTGTTGGCGGAAGGCTGCCTGCTCCAACAGGAGCAATGCGGCACTGGCGCGCAGGTCTGCCTGTTCGAACCATTGCCGGCGCTCTACGGCTTTCAATGCCAGCCAGTCTTCGACTTTGTCCTGCTTGATTGGCACGCGCTTTTTCAGCACGTCGAACATGGCCTGATAACGGTCGCGGAAGGAATCGAATCGATAGCCCAGCCGGAGCGCTTCCCGCGGATCGTCCAGCACGCTGGTATCTGCCAGTCCGCGACCCTTGAGCACTGCCAGCAGGCCGTTCGGCATGATGTTATCCAGCCCGACCAGTTGTGGATGGTTGGTGGAGCTGCGTAGCAGTTTAAGGTCTTCCACCGCACAGTTGTTCGACAGGAAAAAGTAGTTGCCGTCGTAACTCCAGTGCATCTCGGCGGCATGTTCCACGATACCTTCGATCTCGCTGCGCGACAGGTTCAGCGGCACCGAGGCCACACTGCGCAGTTCAGTCTTGGTGTATTCGTCGATGACCTGGGAGAGCGGAAGGACAAACAGACGCGAGGGGTATTTACCGACGAGTCCGCCCCAACTCGAAAGCTGCACGTCACCGACAAAGGCGCGGTAAGACAAGGCCAGATGCTGGTCAAGATCGAGACGGCAGTCAGGGCCCCGTGGTCGACCTGGCGCACAGATGACCAGCCGCAACATGCTGTGGCCCCAGCGACTGACCCAGTTCTGATTGGCTTCGGCCAGCAGATAGTCGATGGCGTAGACCCGTTCCGGATCGACCTGCCCCAGGGGTTGCTTGGCGAAGTCATTGCCGGCGTTGAGAAAGGCGACGGTTTTGGCGCAGGTGTCTTTGGTTGCCGGTGCCCAGCCAAAGTGTTCCTGGTAGTAGCGATACAGCGCTGGACGACGGCAGGCGTAGCTCGGGTCGAGGAGGAAATACTCCATATTGACCGCAACGAACTCTTTCGGATTGCTCGTTTCGTAAATGTCCGGGCTGCGGGCGATCTGTCGGTTGTGCTGTTCACGCTCGCCGCGACGGCCGACATATTGTGGCCAGCCAGCAAGGTCGAGCAGACGCGGATCGTCACTGAGGGTAAAGCGTCGATCGGTCTGGCCGCGGCACTGATCGGGAATCCCCACCAGTCCCGAACTGCTGCTGCGCCGGGTACAGTGTTGAATCAGTTTGCGCTCATCATCGGGCCAAAGGCGCGAGCGATCATAGATGTGGGTCAGTTCGTGCAGCACCGTGGCGAGCATTTCGCGGCGGACAGTGCCATGAGGGCGATGGGTCTTCTTGCTCGCAGCACTGCCGTCGGTGAGGCTGGCGAGCAGGTTACGGTTCAAGTCGAGTTCGGACACCAGCGACGCCTGGCCGTAAGCGTTGCTCGGCATGTCGTCGGTCCAGCCGACATCAATACGTCGGTCCAATTGCTCGATGAACCGGGGCGGCAACGCCTGCATGGCTTCATCGAGCAATGCCTGACTGGCTTGCTGTTGAGCTGGGCTAAGACCTTCAGTCTTGAGCCGTAATTGCAGGCTGGCTTGGGCCGTGCTGCCGAACAGCATCATGACCCCGGCCAGTAGCAGGGCGGCTGACGGCCTCACAGTGCGAGGATAGCTTCGGCGAGTACCTGATCACTGGCATCTCGGGCTTCCGGCACGCGATCGCGCAGGGTATTGAACGCTGCTTCGAGGTGCGCGCCGCGGATATCGCCATCGCTGGCCACGAAACTCGCTGCATCGTCCTGGGCTTCGCGAATGATCTTTGAGTCACGGATGGACGTGGTGGTATCAGAGGTGAAATCAAGCGTGCGCTGGGTTGCGCGAATGAGGATGTTACTGGTGGCAACCAGGGTATGGGCCTGGGCCACATTGGCCAACAACAGCAGGCCAAGGGTGGCAGCAATCAGCGGGTTACGCATGGAACGACTCCGGGGAAACAGGGATAACTATTGGACGAGAATTGCTTGTGCCAGTTCAAGGTCGCTTGCATGAAGTTTTGGCTGGGTATGGCGCAGATAAATCAGGGCGGACTCCAGCTGTGCTGCACGCAATTGGCCCTCGCTGGCAATGAATGCCGCGGCATCATCGTGAGCGGCGAGCAGCAGTTTACGGTCGAAGGGCGCGGAGGTCACCAGACTGGAGCCATAACCACTGGCTACAGTGCCTTGAGTAGAAAGATTAAACGCATCGAAGGCATGGGCCGAGCCCGACCAGCAGGCTACAAGAATCAGGGGAGTGATCAACAGCTGTGGATGAAAACGCATGAGGCTCGATTGCTGAAAACGGGTCACAAGGCTAGCGTAACGTCCGGTATAGAGCCAGTGCCGAAACATGGGGACACGTGGGGCGTGTCCCGCGTCAAGGCTTTCGCTTAGATGGTCAGAATTGCCTGCGCCAGCTGTGCATCTGTTGCATTCAACTGTGGAGCCTGGTGGCGAATGTGATCAAGGGCACTTTCGAGTTTTACCCCGCGGATGGCCCCTTCGCTGGCAACGAAGCTGGCGGCATCATCACGGGCAGCCAGGACAATCTTGTCGTCCTTAAACGAAGACGTGATGTTGGAAGTAGCATCCGACGTGGCTTTGAATGCTTTGACGACGGCATCGGTGGTCACGATAAAACTGGTGGCGTGGGAATTGGCAGCCACGGCAAGCAGGACTGCAGCGCTGAGTAGACGAAGTCGGGACATAGGGTAACTCCTTTGGATCAATCGATTGTGAGGTGGTGAGGTAGCTGCTGGATCAGACTCCGCTCGCCACGTTCTGGTTTGATATTAGGCCTGCTTTTATTCTTTCGCACTGTCCGGTCTGTTCAGGCAGTGATCGTCTTGGTCATTCATTGCGACGCAGGCACACTCCGTTGAAAGTGTACTGTGCAAATGTTGAATGTTGTGAACTGTATCTGTTTGCAGTCTTGACTGTTGTTTTCGGGAGATAAGCACGAAAACGACAAAGCCCGTCGTGATTTCCCACGACGGGCTCTGTTTTTTCAATCTGGATTGCTGGCAGTGGACCCGGAAGGTCAGGGCCAGCGACGCTAACTTAGCGCCAGAACGGCTTGCTCAGCTCTTCGTAACGCTGTGCTTCGCTAATCCCTGCGTCAGCCAGCAGACGCGAATCCAGGCGAGCCAATTGGTGGCGGCTGGAGATGCGGCGCTGCCACAGCATCAGGTTGGCGATAACGCGCAGTGGCATGGAAGCCTGGGTTTTTGCAGCAGTGTCTTCGAAGAACAGGTCGGAACTGAGTRTACGTTCCATGATTGACATCCTTCCGCTTGTGGCGGGATTAGGTAGTGGTTTAACTGGTGCCCATGATCCTCTCGTTTGCCTAGTCTCTGTAGATACAGTTCACCTGTATTGTGAGGGACCAGTTAACTGTTAATAGAGGGTGTACTGGTCTAAATTGAGGCAACTGTACCTGTCTGCACTCATATGGTGCGATTTCCTTCATTCGACTGGAAAAGGTAGGTTGTTTCGGTAGGAAATGACCGGTACAGCAGTACAGTTTTAAACAGATTTTTACCTGGCAACAGCAGACTGACGAAACTGTGTTTGCATCAGCCGCCATCTGTATCAATTACATCTTGAGCATGCGCCCAGTTTCTTCCAGGTTTATATGCCAGCTCAGCGCATCACGCAGGATATGCGGCGTGTGCCCGCCAATCGCGCAAGCTGCGGTGAAATAGTCGTCCAACGCCTGGCGATAGTCCGGGTGCACACAGTTATCGATGACGACCCGCGCGCGCTCGCGGGGTGCCAGCCCGCGCAGGTCCGCCAAACCGATCTCGGTAACGAGGATGTCGACGTCATGCTCTGTGTGATCAACGTGGCTAACCATGGGTACAACGCTGGAGATCGCGCCGCCCTTGGCGATTGATTTGGTGACGAAGACGGATAAATGCGCATTGCGCGCAAAGTCGCCCGAGCCGCCAATGCCGTTCATCATCCGTGTGCCGCAGACATGGGTAGAGTTGACGTTGCCGTAGAGGTCGAACTCCAACGCTGTGTTGATGCCGATGATGCCCAGTCGACGCACCACTTCAGGATGGTTGGAGATTTCCTGTGGGCGCAGGACCAATTTGTCCTTGTAGYGCTCCAGGTTGCCAAACACATCGGCGTTGCGACGGCTCGATAGTGTGATTGAACTGCCCGATGCAAAACCCAGCTTGCCGGCGTCGATCAGGTCGAAGGTCGAGTCCTGTAGTACTTCGGAGTACATAGTCAGGTCTTCAAACGGCGAGTCAAGCAGGCCGCACATCACTGAGTTGGCAATGTTACCAATACCGGCCTGCAGCGGGCCGAGCTTGTTGGTCATGCGCCCGGCTGCCACTTCCTGCTTGAAGAAGTTGATCAGGTGGTCGGCAATCGCCTGGGTTTCGGCGTCCGGTGGCAATACGGTGGACGGCGAGTCCGATTGATTGGTGATCACGATCGCGACGATCTTCTCCGGCGGGATCGGGATGGCGGTGCTGCCAATGCGGTCATCGACCTTCACCAGCGGAATCGGCGTCCGTGTTGGACGGTACGTCGGGATATAGATGTCGTGCAGACCTTCGAGATTCGGGTTGTGCGCCATGTTGATCTCGACGATCACGTGCTTGGCGAAAATCGCGAAGCTGGCCGAGTTACCGACCGAGGTGGTCGGCACGATATGACCCTGTTCGGTGATCGCCACCGCTTCAATCACTGCGAGGTCCGGCAGTTTGAGTTGCTGGTTGCGCAGTTGCTCCACGGTTTCCGAGAGATGCTGGTCGATGAACATCACCTCGCCCGCATTAATAGCCTTGCGCAGTGTACTGTCCACCTGGAATGGCATGCGTCGTGACAGTACGCCGGCTTCGGTGAGCTGTTTGTCGAGGTCGTTGCCCAGGCTGGCGCCGGTCATCAGGGTGATTTTCAGCGGCGAGACCTTCGCGCGCTCGGCCAGTGCCTGGGGGACGGCTTTGGCTTCGCCGGCGCGGGTGAAGCCGCTCATACCGACGGTCATGCCGTCCTCAATCAGAGYGGCGGCGTCGGCGGCGCTCATCACTTTATCCAACAAGGAAGGCAGGCGAATACGGTCACGGTACATGGGTTGTTATCTCGGGCAACGGGTAGCAGGGCGTGCAGTCTAGTGAATTACACCAACTTCTGTCCCGCTACCAAGGTCGCAAATAAGGCGTCTATTCCGGGCTTTTCGAGCAAAACACCATTACCGGATCGGTAACAAAAGCGTAGTTTGTCTGACGATTTTCGCAAACAAAAACGCCCCGACGAGTCGGGGCGTTCTGTGTGCCGCTGAGGGTTACTCGACGGCTTTAACCATATCTTCGATGACCTTCTTGGCGTCGCCGAAAACCATCATGGTCTTGTCCAGGTAGAACAGTTCGTTGTCCAGACCGGCATAGCCGCTGGCCATCGAGCGCTTATTGACGATGATGGTCTTGGCCTTGAACGCTTCCAGAATCGGCATGCCGGCAATCGGCGATTTCGGATCGTTCTTCGCGGCCGGGTTGACCACGTCGTTGGCGCCCAGCACCAGCACCACGTCGGCTTGGCCGAACTCGGAGTTGATGTCTTCCATCTCGAACACCTGGTCGTAAGGCACTTCGGCCTCGGCGAGCAATACGTTCATGTGGCCAGGCATCCGACCGGCAACCGGGTGGATCGCGTACTTCACGGTCACGCCGCGATGGGTCAGCTTCTCGGTCAGTTCTTTCAGCGCGTGCTGCGCCCGTGCAACCGCCAGGCCATAGCCCGGAACGATGATCACGGTATCGGCGTTGGTCAGCAGGAACGTCGCGTCGTCAGCCGAACCGGATTTGACCGGGCGTGCTTCCTGGGCGCCGGCTGGACCTGCATCGGCTGTGTTGCCGAAACCGCCGAGTAGCACATTAAAGAAGGAACGGTTCATCGCCTTGCACATGATGTACGAGAGGATTGCACCGCTTGAGCCCACCAGCGAACCGGCAATGATCAGCATCGAGTTGTTCAGCGAGAATCCGATACCCGCCGCGGCCCAACCGGAGTAGCTATTGAGCATCGACACGACGACCGGCATGTCTGCGCCGCCAATCGGGATGATGATCAGCACGCCCATCACGAAGGCCAGGGCCAGCATCAGAGAGAAAGCGGCGAGGTTGCCAGTCAGCATGAAGGTGATGCCAAGCGCCAGGGTTGCAACACCCAACAGCAGGTTCAGCTTGTGCTGGCCGCTGAACTGCACTGGTGCGCCCTGGAACAGACGGAACTTGTACTTGCCCGACAGCTTGCCGAAAGCGATCACCGAACCGGAGAACGTAATCGCACCGATGGCGGCACCGAGGAACAGCTCCAGACGGTTACCCGCCGGAATCGCATCGCCCAGCTGCTTGACGATGCCCAGAGATTGCGGCTCGACCACTGCGGCGATGGCGATGAACACCGCAGCCATACCGATCATGCTGTGCATGAAGGCGACCAGTTCCGGCATCTTGGTCATTTCAACGCGCTTGGCCATGATCGAACCGGCGGTGCCGCCGACCAGCAAACCAACGATAACGTAACCGATGCCGGCGGTGGCCAGCTCAGCGCCCAGCTTATAGATGAGGCCTACGGTGGTGAGGATCGCCAACGCCATGCCGAGCATGCCGTATAAATTGCCGCGCCGGGACGTGGTTGGGTGTGACAGGCCTTTAAGGGCCTGGATGAAGCAGATCGACGCGATCAAGTAGAGCGTCGTGACAAGGTTCATGCTCATTACTTGGGCGCCTCTTCTTTTACGACTTTCGGGGCTTTTTTCTTGAACATCTCAAGCATCCTGCGGGTGACCAGGAAGCCACCAAATACGTTTACCGCCGCCAAGGCCACCGCCAGGGTGCCCATGGTTTTGCCCAGAGGCGTGACGGTCAGCGCCGCTGCCAGCATGGCGCCAACGATGACGATTGCCGAGATGGCGTTGGTCACCGCCATCAACGGCGTGTGCAGTGCAGGTGTAACGTTCCAGACCACGTGATAACCGACATAAATCGCCAGCACGAAGATGATCAGGTTGTAGATACCGGGGGAGATAAGCTCTTCCATCGTCTGAATCCCTGCTTAGGCGTTTTTGCGGATGACTTGGCCGTCGCGGCACATCAGGCACGCGGCGACGATGTCGTCTTCTAGGTTCACTTCAAACTGGCCTTCTTTGTTGAAGACCAGCTTCAGGAAGTCCAGCAGGTTGCGTGCGTACAGCGCTGATGCGTCTGCCGCCACTTCACCGGCCAGGTTGGTCGGACCGCAAATGGTTACGCCATTCTCGACCACCACCTGATCCGCCACGGTCAGCGGGCAGTTGCCGCCCTGAGC
>NZ_JBFUKU010000245.1:0-7753 GCF_056400685.1 Pseudomonas sp. P5_A12
GGGCCAGCAGGTCGAAGTGCGAAGGCAGGCTGAACTCACCGAATTTCGACATCGCCTTGCGTTCGTGCTGCAACAGGTACTTGGCCAGGTTCCAGCCACCGTTCAACGGCCCGATCAACTGGCTCTTGGGGACTTTCACCGCGTCGAAGAACACTTGGCAAAATGCCGACTTGCCGCTGATCAAATCGATTGGCTGCGGCTTGACGCCGGGGCTGCGCATGTCCAGCACGATCAGGCTGATGCCCTCGTGTTTCGGCGCACTGAAGTCGGTACGCACCAGGGCATACATCCAGTCGGATTTGTCGCCGTAGGAGGTCCAGATTTTGCTGCCATCGACCACGAAGTGATCGCCGGCATCACGCGCAGCCATCTTCAGGCTGGCCAGGTCGGAACCGGCGTTCGGCTCGGAAAAGCCCTGGCACCAGCGCACTTCGCCGCGGGCGATCGGCGGCAACAGATCGCGTTTCTGCTCATCGCTGCCGAACGCCAGCAACACCGGCCCGAGCATCCAGATACCGAGATTGATCTGCGGCGGCCGGCACTTGATGCGGCGCATCTCGCTTTCCAGCACCGCCAGTTGTTCGTCGCTCAGGCCCGCTCCGCCGTATTCCTCTGGCCACTCGGGGCAGAACCAGCGCTTGTCGCGCATGCGTTCGAACCACAGGCGCGCGTCCTCACAGGGGAATTGCGGGTTCTGACTGCCCCACACCACATCGCCTTCAGCCATGCCGCTGCGCATCGACAGCGGGCAGTTAGCCTCCAGCCAGGCTCGGGTGTCCTGCCGAAATTGCTCGATAGTGCTCATGAAAGTCCCCTTCGACCCGCCCCGGTTCCGGGGCGAGTACGGTTTTTGTTTTTGATGGACCCGCGTCAGCGTTGGGTGCGCGGCATGCCGAGGCCAAACTGGGCGATCAGCTCGCGCTGGATCTCGTTAGTGCCGCCACCAAAGGTCAGGGTCGGCGAACTGCGCAACTCGAATTCCAGCTCGCCCTGCAGCAGGGTCGCCGCCGAGCCACTGCGCATCGAGCCATTGGCGCCGAGGATCGCCGCCAGCTTGCGCAGGATCTCGATGGCCGACTCCGAGCCGTACACCTTGGTGGTCGAACTCAGCGCCACGTCCATGCGATCGCGTTCCAGGTCGGCAGCGATGCGCATATTGATCAGCCGCATCGCCTCCAGCCGCGCATAACACTCGGCCAGCGAGCTGCGCACCCAGGCCTTGTCCATCGCTCGACGGCCCTGTTCGTCTCGGGCCCGCGCCCACAGATAAATGCGGCGAAACAGCGCCACGACCTTGTCCGACCAGGTGCCGAGGCCGAGGCGTTCGTGGTTCAGTTGCGAGGTGATCATCTTCCAGCCACCGTGCAACTCGCCCACCAGCATCTCGTTGGGCACCCGCACGTTGTCGTAGTAGGTCGCCGTGGTCGGAATGCTGGTGGTGGGAATCAGGGTGTGGGAGAAGCCTGGCGTCGTGGTATCGACGATCAGCAGCGAAATGCCTTTGTGCCGCGCCTGGGTCGGATCGGTACGGGCCGCCAGCCAGACGAAATCGGCCGACTCGGCACCCGAGGTCCACAGCTTGTTGCCATTGACCAGGAAGCCTTCATCGTCTTGGCGGGCGCTGGTTTTCAGCACGGCCAGATCGCTGCCGGCGTCGGGTTCGGAATAACCGATAGCGAACATGATTTCGCCCGCGGCGATCCCAGGCAGAAAACGCTCTTTCTGCAACTCGCTGCCATGGGCCATCAAGGCCGGGCCGACGGTGCTGATGGTCACGAACGGCAGTGGCGCACCGGCGATGTTGGCTTCTTCAAAGAAGATCAACTGTTCGGTGGCGGCGTAACCCTGGCCGCCATGAGCCTTCGGCCAGCCGACCGCGAGCCAGCCGTCGCGGCCCATCTGGCGGATGGTCTGGCGAAACAGCTCGCCGCCTTCCTTGCCGCGCAACTGCTCGCGCATGTCCGGGGTCATCAGGGCCTGGAAATAGTCCCGCACCTTGTGGCGCAGGGCATGTTGTTCGGGAGTGAGGTCGACGAACATCTGCTGCTCCTTAGGCTGCGCCGAGAATCAGGCCGCTGGTGGGTACGCCGGTGCCGGCGGTGACTAGCACGTTCTGCACATCCGCCACTTGGTTGACCGCCGTACCACGCACCTGGCGTACCGCTTCAGCGATCCCGTTCATGCCGTGGATATAGGCTTCGCCCAGTTGCCCGCCGTGGGTGTTGATCGGCAGTTTTCCGCCACGGGCGTGATGCCCGGCGCGGATGAATTCCTTGGCTTCGCCGCGTTTGGCAAAGCCGAACTCTTCCAGCTGTGGCAACACGAACGGGGTGAAGTGGTCATAGATCACGGCGGTCTGGAAAGACTCGGGACCGAGGCCGGACTGGCGATACAGTTCGCGGGCAACCACACCCATTTCCGGTAGCCCGGTGATGTCGTCGCGGTAGAACGAGGTCATGCTCTGCTGGCCATGGCTGATGCCTTGGGAGCCGGCCTTGACGGTCACCGGTTTCTGCCGCAGGTCACGGGCGCGCTCGGCCGACGTGATGACCATCGCCACGGCGCCATCGGATTCCTGGCAGCAATCGAGCAGATGCAGCGGTTCGCAGATCCAGCGCGAGGCCTGGTGTTCTTCCAGGGTGATCGGCTTGCCGTGGAAAAACGCCTGGGGGTTGGTTGCGGCAAAATCCCGCGCTGCCACCGCGATTCGACCGAAGTCTTCGCTGGTGGCGCCATAGGTGTGCATGTAGCGCTGGGCGAACATCCCGACCCAGGCCGCCGGGGTATGGAAGCCGTGGGGCATGTACCAGCCGTAGTTGACGTTGTCGAAGGTCGGCGCCGAAGCGAAGCCGTAGCTGCCGGTACCGAAGCGATACCAGGAACGCTCGTTCATGGCCCGATACACCACCACCACTTTCGCCATCCCGGTGGCCACCGCCATCGCCGCGTGCATCACCGGTCCGCAGGCCGCGCCGCCGCCATGGGGCACTTGCGAGAAAAACTTGACGTCCTTGCACCCCAGCAATCGGGCGATTTCATACTCCGGGACCTTGTCCACCGAGTAGGAGCTGAAGCCCTCGACCTCGGACGGATCGATGCCGGCATCCTTGAGCGCGCTCAAGGTGGCCTCCAGGGCCAGGCGCAATTCGGTGCGTCCGGAGTTCTTGGAAAATTCGGTTGCGCCTAGACCTACGATCGCGGCACGCCCGGAAATCGATGAATCAGTCATCTGTGTCTCTCCGGCTGTCAGGGCAAGACCAGCGCGACCGTGCCGGTCACGTGGTTGCCCATGGAATTTTTGCCGCTCAAGGTGATTTCCACCGAACGACTGTCCGCATCAACACCGGTGACGCTGCCATTGAAGGTCATGCAATCACCGGGATAGTTCGGCGCGCCGAGCTTGATTTTCAGCGCAGTGAATTGCGCCAGCGGCCCGGCCCACTGTTCGATGAACCGCTGCACCAGCCCGTTGGTGGTGAGGATGTTCATGAACACATGGGGCGAACCCAAAGCACGGGCCGYCTCCGCGTCGTGGTGACCGGGGAAGTAGTCACGGGTGGCAATTGCGCCGCCGTTGATCAGGGTCACCGTGATCGGCACCGCGAGCTCCGGCAGTACTTCGCCGGGGCGCACGTCGTCAAAGCGCTTGGTGTTCTTCGAGGTCATATTTCCATCCCAGCTTGTCGTTATCGTTGAGCCAGTCGCCCAGGCGTTCCAGGCTTGCCGCCGAACCACCCAGGGCAAGGCACAGGCCGCGGCTCCAGTAGAGAAAACGGTGAATCGGGTACGTCAGGTCGACGCCGATGCCGCCATGCACGTGCTGTGCGACATGGCCGATGCGATGCCCCGCTTCACAGGCCATCCACGCGGTGGCCAGGGCTTCGCTGGGCGCAGGCAGACCGGCATCGATGCGGTAGGCCAGTTGCCACAGCACGGTGCGCAAGGCTTCGACGGCGATATGGGTGTCGGCCATGCTCATCTGCACCGCCTGGAAGCTGCCGATGCTGCGCTCGAACTGCCGGCGCTCGCTGACATAGGCCACGGTGCGGCGGATCTGCTCTTCGCTGACGCCCAATTGCAAGGCCGCCAATGCTGCTGTACAGCGAAGCTCCAACCAGGCGACGGCCTCGCTCGGTAACATCGCCGTGGCGCTCACGGTCAAGCCGTGGATGTGCAGGTCGGCCACTGCTTCGCCGTGGGTCAACACCGCCGACACCCGTTGTATTTCGGGCGCTGAAAGGTCAAGCAGCAGCAAGCGTGGCTGGCTTTCGGCTTCTACCAACACCAACGCAGCCTGGGATTGATCGCCCAACGCCAGGGCCGCGACCCGGCCGTTGATCGACCAGCCCTCGGTACAAGGACGGGCTTGCAACTCGATGCCGAGCGCACTGCTCAAGCCATCGACAGACAGACTCAGCAGCGCATCGCCGGATGCCGCTTTGGCAACCCATCCCGCACTATCATCGGCGCCAAAACCGGCCAGGGTCGCGGCGGCCAATTGATGACGCCACAACGGCACTTGAGCCAGGGCCTTGCCCTGGGCTTGCAGCACCAACATCAACTCGGTCATGCCCAGACCGCTGCCGCCATGCTCTTCGGGAATGGCCAGGGCATGCAGCCCGGTCTCGATACACAACGCCCACAACGGCGCCATCATTGGCTCGCCGCTGGTGTCCCACTGGCGCATGTAGTCATCATGGCAATGATCGACAAACAGGCCGTCAGCCATCTGCGCAATGGCGCGCTGGTCTTCGCTCAATTCGAAATCCATAGTGGCTCCTATGCCTCTACCGGCCGAAACATAGGCAGGGTCAACTGGTCATCGAAGGTTTGGAACTCGACCTGCAACCGCTGGCCGATCTGCAACTGCTCACGCTCGATACCGACCAATCCGGCGATCAGGCGCACGCCCTCCTCCAGTTCAATCAGGCCGATCGGATTTGGATAATCGAATGGCGGTACTTCGGGGTAATGCATCACCACGAACGAATACAATTTGGCGCGGCCGCTGGCCTGCAGGGTGTCCCAGTCAAAGCTGTGGCACTGGATGCACACCGGGGCTGGTGGATGGCGCAGGGTTTGGCAGGCTGTGCAGCGCTGGATCAGCAACTGGCCCTTCTCGCAGCCTTCCCAGAAGAACCGGGTGTCGTCGCTGATGCCCGGAAGCGGACGTTTGGCCTTGGCCGATGCCGATGCCGGGTCAACCTTGGCCGGAGCCTGGGCATTGGCCGCGCGGAACTTGAATACGCGAAATAGCAACTCGCCCACCGGCTCGTCGCCGCCGGCCTTTTCAACGAAATGACTCATCACCAGGGTGACGAAGAAGCCGGTACCCAGGGCGGTGGTTTTCTCATCGCCAACCGCATCCAGACGCGTGGTGTAGTAGAGCTTTTCCCCCWGTCGCACCGGGCGGGTAAAACTCAGCTCGGAGTTCACCGCCACGGTGGAGGCATAGCCGTAGGCTTCCATTTCCTTGAGCACCTCGTAAGGGTTCTCGTCGGTGGAGCCAGGTGGATAGTTGTTGGCGTGCAGGCCTTCCATAGTCCACACCTGCAACATCGCAGGCGGAGCAATCAGGCCCTCATGTTGGGTGCCCAGGGCAAAAGCACGATCGGTGTACAGCGGGTTGTCCACGCCCATGACCTCGCACCATTGGCGAATCATCGGGGCATTGACCTCGTCCCAGGCATACACGCGGCCGTACTGGCGCCCCACCAGGGCGCGCACATTGGATAGCAATTGTGGATCAGCCAAAGTCGTCTCCTTCACATTGAAGGCGGCCACCGAACCCGGTCGCCGCAATAGGTCGATCAGGTGGGCAGAACCTGCGCTGCACCGAGAAACGCCGGGCGTTCACCACCGCCATGCAGCAACAGGTTGCAACCGCTGGCGTAACTGGCCAGCGGTGATGCGATGTAGAGGCATGCGTTGGCAATGTCTTCGGCTACCGCCATGCGTGCAGCCGGAATGCCGGCAGATACGGCGGCGATACCCGCCTCCGTGCCGTAGTGCAGATGCGCCTGCTCGGTCAGCACCAGCCCCGGGCTGACCGTGACCACCCGCACCTTGGGGCCCCACTCCACCGCCAGCGATTGCACCAACGCCAGCACTCCGGCCTTGGCCGCGCCGTAAGCGGCAGTGCCTGGTGAGGAACGCAGCGCACTGATGCTGCCGATAAAGATGATGCAACCACCCTGTACCTGGGCCTGCATCAGTCGGTTGGCGTGCTGGGCGACGTTGAGTGGCGCGATCAGATTCAGACCGATGATGCTTTCATGAAACCTGGGCGAGGCCGTGGCTGCGTCGGCGGCAGGGCTGCCCCCGGCATTGTTGATCACCACGTCGAGGCGCCCGAAGTCGCGCTCGATGGTGGCGAACAGTCGTTGCAGGGAATCGTGGTCACGCACATCGGCGGCAATGAAGGTCGCACTCTTGCTACCCAGTATCGGCACCCGTTCAGGTTCACGCCGAGCACAGACGATCACACGTGCGTTGGCGGCCAGGAAACCCAGCGCAATACCCGCGCCGATGCCCCTGGTGCCACCGGTGACGAGCACCACCTTGCCGTTATAATCAAGCCCCGAATGCAGTTCCATCATGTGCTCCTTTTTCTACTGACGAGGGTCACTCTAGGGATGAACTGCGGGCCAAACTACGTCTGAACGGACGATGAAAATTTAACCTCGCGAACAGGACACTGGCGGCCATTCACACCCAGTCAGGTCTTTGACGATGCCCATGTCCGACTCATCTGCTGCACCGGTTCTGCTTGAACGCCCACTGCCTGGCGTGGCCCTGCTGCGGCTCAATCGCCCCCAGGCGACCAATGCCCTGAGCCTGGAATTGCAGGCGCTGTTGTCGCGTCATTTCAGTGAGCTGGCGATTGATCCGCAGGTCCGTTGCATCGTGCTGACGGGCGGTGACAAAGTGTTCGCGGCCGGTGGTGACATCAACAGCATGGCCGGGGTCGGCGCCATCGATATCTACAAGCGTCACACCGAGCGGGTCTGGGGTCCGATCCAGCACTGCCCGAAACCGGTAATCGCGGCGGTCTGCGGTTACGCTTATGGCGGTGGTTGCGAGCTGGCGATGCACGCCGACCTGATTGTCGCCGGGCGCAGCGCGCGTTTCTGCCAACCGGAAATCCGCATCGGCATCATGCCCGGCATCGGCGGCACACAACGGCTGGTGCGAGCCGTGGGCAAGGTCAAGGCGATGCGCATGGCGCTCACCGGGCAACCGATCAGCGCCGAGGAAGCCTGGGTCGCCGGGCTGGTCAGCGATCTGGTGGACGATGACCAGGTGCAGATCCACGCGCTGGAACTGGCGCGTGTTATCGCGGCGATGCCGTCTCTGGCAGCCGAGCAAATCAAGGAAGTCATTCTGGCCGGCATGGACGCCCCACTGGAAACCGGCCTGGCCCTGGAGCGCAAGGCTAATGCCCTGCTGTTTGCCTCACGGGACCAGAAGGAAGGCATGCAGGCGTTTATCGACAAACGCCCGGCGCAGTTTGAAGGGTACTAGGCGCTCGTCTATCGGGCACAAAACCTGTGGGAACGAGCCTGCTCGCGATGGGGCCAGCACATTCAACATCGTTGTTGGCTGACCCGCCGCCTTCGCGAGCAGGCTCGCTCCCACAGAGATTTTGTGTGGGAGCAAGGCCTCAGATACTCATCACCATCTGACCACTATCAATGCGCAACTCGACACCGTTGATCGCCCGAGCCTCGTCGCTAGCCAGGAACAGCACGCT
>NZ_JBFUKU010000246.1:0-7724 GCF_056400685.1 Pseudomonas sp. P5_A12
ACCACGAGCTCTTTCAATTTTGGCCAGAAGCCGCCGACGGCTTCCTCGAATAGGCCTAATACATAGATGCAACGGGGCGGCAGTTTTTTTGAAAGCGGGTAGACAGTGGGGGCGAGTCCATACATAGCAGCTGGCGAAGCCTGCGTYCGACTGCGYAGCAGTCGTGATATCAGACGACATGGTGTTCCTGGAAGACCGCAATCCCAGGTTTACGGCTGCTGCGCAGTCGGACGCAGCCTCGCGCTGCTCGACAGCTGCTACAAATCCCCTCAACCAGTTCTGACTCACCACCCACCCCGTAGCAGCTGAGGAGCAACGCGAGGCTGCGTCTGGGATTTGTCTGACAAAACGCGATTGCCTGGTGAGGTTCAAGACGGTATCTACAGATCGCGTTATGGGGCTAGCCCCACCCATGTGCCTCTTCGATAAAGTGCAGCACCGCGCTTGAGCGCTCATCGATCCGTGAAATCAGCGACAGTTCACTGACCATTTCTGGTTGAGCCAACGGCACAATCCGTATGCCTGGCATGGTTAACCGGGTCATCGTTTCAGGCACGATGCTCAGGCCGATACCCGCAGCAACCAATCCCGGGATACTCATCAGCGAAGGGACGTACATGATGTTTTTGGGGTGCAGTTGGTTTTGGCGGCATGCCTGAAGCGTGTGTGAGGTCAAGCCGATACCCGCGGCGTCCTGTAGAAAAACGAACTTTTCGTGCCGAAGTGTTGCCAACTCTCCTGTAAAGCTCTCTGCCAGTTCATGGTTGTCCGGCATGAGCAGAACGAGGTTGGACTCACTGAAATGATGGGTGCGCAAACGGTCTGGCAGGTGATCCTTGAACACCCTGGCAAAGGCAAGATCAAGCTTGTGGTCGAGCAGCATGTCGAACTGCGCACGAATACCCGCATCTACCAACGATACGTTCACCTCGGGAAACGTGCTGAAATAGTACCGTAGCAGTTGCGGCAGATTGGCCTCGAACAAGGCCGAGTGATAGCCGATGTTGATCTCGCCGACCTCCCCGCGCCGGGCACGCTGGGCCGCGGCAGTTGCCAGCTCACTGGACTCGATAGACTGGCGCGCATGCGGCAGGAACGCCAGGCCGGCAGCGGTCAACGCCACTCCGCGGTTTTCCCGCCGGAACAGTGCCAGCCCCAGTTCTGACTCAAGCGTACGCATCAATTGGCTCAGCGCCGGTTGCGCAATGCCCAACTGTTCGGCCGCCCGGCTGAAGTGCTGCAGGTCGGCGGCGACCACAAAGGCTTTTAGATGACGCAGTTCCATAATCCCCACTCATAAGGCTGGCTTATCTATTTGTCTGGATTTCGATAATTATTCTGCAAGCAAGATGCGTTAACGTCTACTCACTTCGACGTTTCCTGCCAGCGCCTGGGCCCGAGCGGAATCGTATGGGTATCCCGTAACCATAAAAATAACGACGAGCACATCAATGAGCACAACCAGTCACGAGACTCATGATTCGCGCATGCCTCGCAAAGCGGTGACCGCCGCGACCATTGGCACTGCCCTGGAATGGTTCGACTTCACGCTGTATGGCGCGATATCGGCGACCATTCTGCCTAAACTGTTTTTCCCGGCGATGGAACCGACCGCCGGCCTGCTCGCCTCGCTGGCAACCTTCGGTGTTGGTCTGGCCGCACGCCCATTGGGCGCGATTACCTGTGGCTACCTCGGCGACAAACTGGGCCGTCGTAACCTGATGCTGGCCACCGTAACCCTGATGGGTCTGGCGTCGGTGCTGATGGGCCTGTTGCCGACTTATGGTCAGGTTGGTATCTGGGCGCCGATCCTTCTGGTGCTGCTGCGTATCATTCAAGGCTTCGCGCTGGGCGGTGAGTCCACCGGCGCCCAACTGATGGCATTGGAACACGCCTCACCCGATCGCCGTGGGCGCTACTCGGGRATGTTGGGCCTGTGCTCACCGCTCAGCCAGATATTGGCCAACGGCGTATTGATGGGCCTGGCCGCGACACTTTCCAGCGAACAATTTGAAAGCTTCGGCTGGCGGATCCCGTTCCTGATGAGTTTCGTACTGGTGGTAGTTGGGATCTTCATCCGCCTGAAAGTCGATGAAACCCCAGCCTTCGTTGCCTTGAAAAAGACCCCGGTCAAGCAGGAAAAAAGCCCGCTCAAAACCGCTGTGGGCAGCCACTACAAAACCATCCTGCGCTTGATGTTCTTCTTCTGCTCGCCCGCTGCGCTGTTCTATCTGATCGTGATCTTCTCCCTCAGCTACCTGACCAAGCACCTGGGCTTCAGCCAGTCGACCGGCTTCATGTCGCTGATGGTGGCTAACATGTGCGCGATTTTCGGTGCGCTGGCCGGTGGTTATCTGTCCGACCGTTGGGGCCGTAAAAAGGCGCTGACATTTGGTTCGTGCATGACCTTGCTGATCCTGTTCGTCTACTTCCCGATCCTTAACACGCTAAACGTCCCTGCCATCATGGCGATCATGGGGCTGTTCCTGGGCTTCGTTCAGTTTCAAAGCGGCATCCAGCCGGTGGCCTTCGCCGAAGCGTTCCCGACCGAGGTTCGTTATTCGGGTTCCGCACTGGCCTATACCGGCGCCAACCTGGTGATCGGCGGCCCAATGCCAATGATCGCGGTTTATCTGTTTGCCCAGTCGAATAACTCGCCATGGCCTCTGGTGACCCTGTGTGTCGTGATCAACCTGATCTCGCAGGCCATGATCCGCATGGGTCGTGAAACCCGTGGTATCGACCTTAACGCCGTCACCAAAGACGATGCGGTCGACACTCGCGCTTCAGCCCTTCTTTCCAAATAACGCAGCAGGACGATCATGAACCGCACCGTCTTCATCCTTAATGGCCCGAACTTGAACCTGCTGGGTCGTCGTGAGCCGCACATCTATGGCCACACCACGCTCGATCAGATTCGTCAACGCAGTGAAAGGCTAGCTGAGGAACTTGACCTGGTATGCGACTTTCGCCAGACCAACCACGAGGGCGTGATGGTCGACTGGATTCAAGAGGCTTTTGAACAAGGCGCATCCTTGATCATCAACCCGGCCGGCTTTTCGTTTCACTCGATTCCGGTGCTCGATGCCTTGAAGCTGCTCAGTACACCGCTGATTGAGCTGCACCTGTCGAACATCCATGCGCGTGACGAACTGCATCGCCACTCAATCATGTCTGGCGCGGTCAATGCGGTGATTTGCGGCATGGGGGCCGACGGTTATCCCCTCGCCATCAGGGCAATTGATGACCTGCTGCGTCGCCAAGTCGCCAACAGCTGACCCCCCTCTTCTCTAAACGCTTGAACGGCGGTCTCTCGGCAGATTGTTGCCAGAGCCGCCTGCGTCTGAAATTCAGGCGCCGGCTGCAAAAACCGCCAAAAAAATAATAATTGAATGCGAGAAAACCAACATGCATCCCACTGTTTTTCGCCGTAACGTGCCCGCACATTACTCCTTGATTGGCCTGGCCCTGGCAATCAGTGCTGGCTCGGCGACTGTTGTTCATGCCGATGAAAATAGCGGTTTCATCGAGGGCGCGACCTCCACGCTCAATCTGCGCAACGCCTACATCAATCGCAACTTCGTCAATCCCGCCTACCCGAATGCTGCCAATCCACAGAACAAAGCTGAGGAATGGACGCAAAACTTTATCCTCGATACCCGTTCCGGTTACACCCAAGGGCCGGTAGGTTTCGGCGTTGATGTTCTGGGCCTCTATTCGCAGAAGCTTGACGGGGGCAAAGGCACTGCCGGCACGCAACTGTTGCCTGTCCATAGTGATGGAGAGCCTGCTGACAATTACGGACGGCTGGGAGTTGCCGCCAAGGCCAAGGTTTCCAAGACGGTCGTAAAAGTAGGCGAATGGGTCAGTACCCTGCCGATTCTGCGTTCGGACGAYGGCCGTTCGTTGCCGCAGACCTTTCAAGGTGCGCAGATCACCTCGCAGGAAATCGGTGGGTTGTCGTTGTATGGCGGTCAAATCCGGCAGAACAGCCCGCGCAATGACGCCAGCATGGGAGACATGTCCATGAACGGCAAAGCGGCGTTCACCTCCGACCGATTCAACTTCGGCGGCGGTGAATACAACTTCAATGAGAAGCGCACCACGGTTGGAATCTGGTACGACGAACTTGAAGACATCTATCAGCAGCAGTATTTCAGCCTCAACCACAGCCAACCTGTAGGTGACTGGGTACTGGGCGCCAACATGGGCTTTTTCACGGGCAAGGAAAACGGCGCCAGCCTGGCCGGCGATCTGGACAACAAGACCGCCTTTGGCCTGTTCTCCGCCAAACTGGGGGGCAACACGTTCTATGTCGGCCTGCAAAAGCTCACCGGCGACAACGCGTGGATGCGGGTTAACGGTTCCAGTGGCGGCACCTTGGCGAACGACAGCTACAACTCCAGCTACGATAACGCGCAGGAGCGTTCGTGGCAGGTTCGCCATGACTACAACTTCACCGGAATGGGTGTCCCGGGGTTGACAATGATGAACCGCTACATCAGTGGCGACAACGTGCACACGGGCACTATCACCGACGGCAAGGAATGGGGCCGGGAATCGGAGTTGGCCTATGTCGTTCAGTCCGGCACCTTGAAAAACCTCACCGTCAAATGGCGTAACGCGAGTATTCGCAGAAACTACAGCACCAACGAATTTGACGAAAACCGCGTCTTCATCAGCTACCCGATATCGTTGCTGTAACACCGTCTAGCTGAGCACACTGCGTTCATCTGAAAGGATACGGATTGAACGTAGCAGGGTTCGTGCAGGTGGTTTCACCCACCCGGAGCCAGCAGCCAGTCAAGTGAGGGCGTCTATCGGACGGGAAAGCCTGCTCCGCCACGATGCCTTCCTGCCCCCTTGACCGACTCTCGGATAGATTGACCAGTTGATGGACTGTAACGGGTTAATGATCAGTATTTGACATCACGAGCGGTGTCGCGCGTGTCCTGTTTGGTATCGCGTTTGTCCTGACGGCAATCGTTGCGACTCTTTTCATCACCCTCCTTGCATGCCTCCTTCGCTTCCCGAGACCCCTCGCGCCCTTCCTGCTTGACATCGCGCGACTCTTGTCGCTGGTCAGCCTGATCAGTCGCGTGCGCCAGCGTCGGCATCCAGAGGCCGCCAGTTGCGATGGCCAGTGAGGCCAGGACAGTCAAATAATGTTTGCGAATCATGATCTTCCTCCTGCCAGGTATTCAATCACTTCGTGCCCTTGCCATTCACCACACACGGTTGACTGGCGCAGTTGTACAACGCATACCGAAAAACGCCTCGGAATGTGGTGTTTAACGATAGACGACATAGGCGGTCCTACAAGGGTGTTGATTTCCGCCGGTCGCGACAGTTCAACTGTTGTTGGTTCCGTCACCTTCCCCATAGAAAAAAAGTCGCAACCCCGGCTACTCCCCCAGGGCTTGCGACTCTTTGCCGATACGTCCCTCAAGCTTGCGGGACGTTTTCTACTGATATACCTGCCGTGTTCATGGCGGAACTTGCAGGCCTAGTTCTGTACCTCTGCCACGTCCCTGTCTGGAGCGTCTGGAGCGTCTGGAGCGTCCGGGGCGTCCGCTAAATCTCCTTTGGCTGCTCGCGCATCAGCTTTGGCAGCGTTTCTGTTCGCATCTGCAGCAGCCTTCGCCGCATCTCTGGTGGCATTTGCGTCAGCCTTGGCGGCGTCCCTGGTTGCATCTGCTGCGGCCCGGGCAGCATCTCTCGTTGCATCTGCGCCCGCTACACCTGCAGCTTTTGCAGCATCCCTGGCTGCATCCGCATCAGCTCTGGCAGCATCTCTAGCTGCATCAGCAGCAGCTTTGGCCGAATCTCGGGCTGCATCTGCATCGTTTCTGGCAGCATCTCTGGCCGTATCGGCGGCATCGTCAGCGTCGTTGTCGTTGTCATGCGCATTGCCTGGGCCTCTGTTCCCGGCAATACCACCATGGTCAGCCTCGCCGCGGCCCGGGCCTCCATGACCGTCACCGTCATGACCAGCAGCATGACCGCCACCTTCTCCATGACCGCTGCTACCGTGACCTCCACTGTTGGAGCCACCGCCACCGCCGTCACCACCATGACCACTGCCGCCTGAGCCTCCGCTACCGGAGCCGCCGCCGTGACCACCACTGCCTCCACCTCCGCCACCGCCGCCACCGCCACCGCCACCGCCACCGCCGCTGCTGCCATCTTTGGCATACACGCTGGAGAAGCTACCGACGTAATCGGGTACCAGGACGGTCGATGCCGACAGGACACCGCCAATTGCAAGAGCCAATAAACATTTCTTGAGCAGCATGATGCACCTCCGCTTGGCGTTGCGTTGTCATCTCCGTATGAACGCAATCACCAGTGAGTTCCCGGCCACCCATTGGAGCGGCCAGCTAACCGACGCGGTCATAAATCTGCAGCATTAACGAGCAACTGCGGTTCCGCACGATCCCTCAGAGCCAGTTAGCATCGTAAAGTGGGAAAGTTTCCCACATCTTTTTTGATAAGTGCTGTCCGCTCAAGTTCAACGCAAACACACGCTCAATACAGCACCCAAGATCAGAACTGCTACGCTTGAATCATTAGCTTTGGCGCTTTTGAGCCTACCGGCGCACGTGTTCTCTGTGGCTGATGGAACAGTCGAATTACCCGACCCTGTGCCCAAGCGAGTCAAATTTCGTTGAGCAAAGGAGTGGACATGGCCCCCCGCAAAAACAGATTTGCCAACCGCATGACAGGGCAATCGGAAGACAACGGGGACGAGCGAGTCTTTCACTCACGCAAGGAACGTCTGTACGAAGGTGAGCTATTACGCTCGCGTCTGCCCCATGCCGTTCACGCCGAATGGAAACCGGGGCGCAAACACCGTGACCCGATCAAACTCCTCGAAGAGTCCAACCGCTATCGACTGCCCAATCTGGTGCCAGTGCGCTATGGCCGCATGTTGCGCAGTCCATTCACCTTTTTACGCGGCTCTGCGGGCTTGATGGCCCATGACCTGGCCACGCTCCCGACCACCGGCATTCAGGTGCAGGCCTGCGGGGATTGTCACCTGATGAATTTCGGGTTGTTTGCGACACCTGAGCGCAATCTGATTTTTGACATAAACGATTTCGACGAAACGCTCCCCGCCCCCTGGGAATGGGATGTCAAACGCCTGGCGATCAGTTTTGCCGTGGCCGCGCGCGATAACCGCCTCAGCGATAAAAGTGCACGGGGCATAGCCGCTGAATGCGTTCGTGCTTATCGCGAGTGGCTGCGCAAGTTTTCGAAGATGAACCCGATGGATGTCTGGTATGACCGCCTGGATGCCCAAGCAATCATTGATATGGCGCCCAATGCCGAGATCAAGAAAATCCGCGAACAACTGGTCGAAAAAGCCAAGATGCGTGTTGGCGATTACCTGTTCCCCAAGATCAGCGGCGAAGTCGGAGGGCGGCGACGCCTGATCGATCAACCCCCCATCCTTTTTCATGTGTATGAAAAGGGCTTCGCGCAGAGCGTCAATCTGGCGCTGCAGGATTATCGATTGTCGCTGCCCCATGAACGGCGCGTGCTGTTCGATCGCTACCGTCTTGAAGACATTGCCGTCAAAGCCGTCGGGATCGGCAGTGTCGGAACCTATTGTTTCGTCGGCCTGTTCTTCTCAGCGGAAAACCATCCTTTGCTCCTGCAATTCAAGGAAGCCAGCCCCTCGGTGCTGGCGCCCTATGCAGGCAAGAGCGCCTACGAGAACC
>NZ_JBFUKU010000247.1:0-7724 GCF_056400685.1 Pseudomonas sp. P5_A12
GGCTGGAGCAGTCTTCGCCGTTAGGCCCTTCCCCGTCGTGGGCGATGTTGTAGCTGGCGATCATCGCAATGCCGTTGCTCCGGCAGATACCGATGATCTGCAGCATGAGCGGGCTGATTTGGTCGTCGTAAACCTGTTCTTTGTTCATGTCTTTCCCTCGGTTGTCATCCCAAGCAGCCCTCGCGAGAAGGCTGCTCAGTGATGCTGTCCGTCCTATTGCCGCCGGAGGGGCGGGGCGCATTGCTTGCCGGGTCATTCACACGGTTTTGGCGTTTCACCATCGAGCAACCGTCCAGGTTGTTCCTGTCGTTGGCAGGCTTTCGGGCCTGTCTGCTCGCCGGTCGCCGGTAGAGGCAATGCGGTCTGTTGTTTGTTGCGCTGACTGTTAAAGAGCGGTGGTGCTGCGCAGCGGGTTGAGCGCGCTGCGATGGATGTAATTTAGAAAACTAAACAAAGAGAGTCAACAATTATTTTAGATAACTTAACAAAAGGATCGTCCGGATACCGCGCAGATATCTACACGTCAAGACTTACGGTTTAGGAAACTACACGCTATGCTGCGTCAAAACCTGTATGGATATACAGTTAACAAGGGAGAGCATGGCATGGCCAAGAAACAGGCAAAACCGACCGTACGGCAGGAGATGAGTGGCATTGAGCGGTTAGGCCTGAGGGTTTCATCAATGATTAATCATCCGTTCGCGCAGGATCTGCGCTGCGTGACGATTCATCGGCTGGACACAGATGGGGACAGGGAATGGGAAGAGGTGATGGGCCTTCTGTCAGAGACGGACGGCATAGATATGACGTTCAACGACGACGAGTCGGTTACGTTGAAATGGGAAGCGTCATCAGAGAACGATCACGAAGTTGAAGCACATGATGAATTCATAAAGGTAGAGGAGGTCGCTCCATTCTGACGGGTATAAAAAAGCCCGGCGCATGTCCGGGCTTTGCTACCACCAGTAACAGCCTACGCCTTACGACCATTCCAAATAAAAAGGACCTTGGCATGAATAGTCACGTCGTCGATTCTGGCGGTCTGATTTTCGTAATGCTTGTTGTCCGAGATCAGGCGGTAATTGTCTTCGTCGAGCCGCATGACTCGCTTGATGTACAGCTCCTGGTGCCAGGTCATCACATAAATGCCCTCGCCAGCGAACTCCTTCACTCCACGATCCACAATCACTAGATCCTTGTCATTGATCGTGCCTTCCATCGACTGACCCCAGCCAGTGATCATGGCGAGCGAACTGGCGGCGGTGTAGGTGACACCTTTCTCGCGCAGTATGTCCTCGCGCACCACGAGGTTGCGGACTGCCTCGTTGTACTCCGGCGGAACTTGGCCATGGCCCATGGCCGCGCGGATATCGTACTGCGGAATCAGAATCTCATCGTTGGTCGGCCGGAGCGCTGCGAAATTTCCCGGTAGATATTGCTGGCCGTTGACAGCAGGGCTGTCGGCCTCGGCTGCTGCTGCAAGCACCATCTCCCGAGCTTTGTCTGAAAGGTTCTTGCCAGCTTTTGTCGCAAGCATGTGAGCCACCAGCTCTGCACTGGTTGAGCCTGCCTTCGGGCCGTCCACGGACGCGGCATCATCTGGTGATCCCGTCCCCTCTGACAGCCAGTCAGGCGAGCATTCCAGCGCTTTCGCCAGCGAAAGAAGGTTTTTACCTTTTGCGCCATTAGTCCCGGACACCCAAAAGCTGACCGTCGCCTTGGATACGCCTGTCAGTTTGCTGATGTCTGTAGCGCTGAGGTTCAGCTTCCTCATGCGCGCAGTAACGCGGTCTTTGAATTCCATATTTAGGATTCTAAACATTTCGATGTTTAGATAACTTGCCTTGTATTGTTAAGAACTCTAAACTCGGCACAGACAATGGAGACAAGCCCCATGACCTACGACGAAGCCCTGAAACATTTCGGCACCGGCCGCGCAATCGGTGACGCCCTCGGGGTGAGCGGAAGCCGCGTATCCCAATGCCGTACCACCGGTGGGTTTTCCTACCCAATGCAGTGCGTCCTCGAAAAAGAATCCAGCGGCGCCTTGGTCGCCAAGCGCGACGACGATCCATCCCAGACGTTAAAGAAATCCGCCTGACGTCCACGAAACAGATTTTGCAATCCGTACCGGCCCGGTGCCACTGAAACAAAAACGAGGATTTACGAATGGAAGACTTTCTGCGGGCCTGCCAGAACGCTGTTCTGGACAACGAAGCGAAATCGCTGGCGGCAAAGATGGGCGTTGCTCATGTGAGCCTGCTTCAGCGCGCAAACCCTGACAACGATGCGCATCACCTGACCATCGAGCATCTGTTCGGGGTCTTGCTGCACACCGGTGACATGCGCCCGTTGATGGCACTCGCTGACCAGTTCGGTTTCGACCTGGCTGCTCGCGAGAAGCCGGCCGTCAAACCCTTGATGGTTGCCTTGGGCAATCTGTCCGCTGAGTGCGGTGACGTGGGTCGATTGATTTTCGACGCGGCTGAAGACAACCACATCAGCCAGCACGAAAAAGCCCAGGGCGAGAAAGCAATTCTTGAAGCGATTGATGCGCTGCAAGTTCTGCGCGAATCCCTCAAGGCGGCCTGAATTCCAGACACAAAAAAACCGACGTACGAGGTCGGCTTTTTCAACAGCAGTAAAACACTTGAGGGGCCATTATGAACACGATCGTCGCTCCAAGCAATACGGTCACCATGTCGAGCCGGGAGATTGCCGATCTCACTGGTAAACAGCATCAGCACGTCATTCGCGACACGAAGCGCATGCTTGGTGATCTCGGTTTAGATGCGTCCACTTTTGGACGCATCTATCTCGACGGTTCGAACCGTCAGCAAACCGAGTACGTGATGGGGCAGGACCTAGTCATTACCCTGCTGGCCGGTTACAGCGCCCCGCTTCGATACCRTGTCGTGACACGTTTGCAAGAACTCGAAAACGTGTCGCGACAGTTAGTCACCATTCCGAAAACTCTTCCTGAGGCGCTGCGCTTCGCCGCCTTGCAGGCGGAAGAGAATCTTCAGCTTCAGCAGGTTATCGCCAAGCAGGCGCCGAAAGTTGAAGCACTTCACCGTCTCGCCAAAACCCAGAGCGATATCTGCATCACCACGGCCGCCCAGATCCTTGGCGTTCGGCCTACACACCTTTTCGACTGGCTCAGCCAGAACCGCTGGATCCATCGCCGCACTGCGCGGTCGAGCTGGGTCGCGTATCAGCCACGCCTGAACACTGGCTGGCTTAAGCACAAGCTGGTCAAGGTTGGTGGAGGGGAAGGGCAGGACATTAAGGTAGTCGAGCAAGTGATGGTGACCCGTTCGGGCATGGTCATGCTCGCTGAGCAACTTCAAGGAATCACGCTGTGAGCGTTCAAGCAATGTCCTGGGCGCTCTCTCTGCCCACCCAATCCCTGAAAGATTCGAGCGCGCGTCACGTGCTGCTGTGCTTGGCCAACTACGCCGGCTCTAACGGTGCTGGCGCCTTTCCATCCGCTTCTACCCTGGCCCAAGACACTGGCCTGTCAGAGCGCACCGTTCGTTACAAGCTGGACGATCTGGAGAAGTCAGGACTGATCCAGAAGGGCAATCAGGCCATTGCTGCCGTGCACATCGACCGTCATGACCGCCGCCCAGTCGTTTACGACCTTCAGCTATCTCGGGGTGCAAATCCTGCACCCCGTACAAAACGGGGTGCAGATGACGCAACGGGGTGCAACTCACAACAGAACGGGGTGCAGCCTGGAACAGAACGGGGTGCAGCGGCTGCACCCAATACATCAATTAACCATCAAGTAACCGAAGAGCAGCAGCAGCGCGAGATTTCTGAAGCCATCGCCGAGCAGGAACGTCTGGCCCTCGCCGCCGATGATCGCCAACGCTTCGCCATGTTCGCCGCTTGGGTTCCTGGCGAGAAGGCATTGGCCGACCAGCTTTCGATTGCTGGCCTTCCTGCTGACTCGCTCACTGACGAACTTCTCGCAGGGTTCAAGGGTTTCTTCGTTGCCAAGCCGTCGACCGTCGACAGCGGTGCCGGTTGGTGTTTCCGCATTGCCACCTGGGTCAAGCGTGAGCGCGTCAAGGCTGCGGGATCCGCATCGCCTTCCGCTTCGGACGAGTACGACGACGAAAACACCGAATGGATGAATGGGGGTGCGAAATGAGAGCGGTTTCCACGGTAGCGGCACAGGCAGTGACCAAGGTTCGCCACGGCGAATTCGTCGACTCAACCATCGAAGTGTCGGTACAGGCCCAGCAGGATCAGGCCCACGAAACCGGCAAGGTGATCAACCAGCTGTTCCGCCAGCTGCGTTCGATCCGCACTGCATGGCGTCAGGCTTGGCCGGACGCGAAGGCCTACAAGGAATCGAAAGCTACCTGGTTACAAGCGTTCATCGAAAACGGTATCTGCACCCAAGAGCAGATCGATATCGGCCTGATCCGCTGTCGCGCCGAGCCTTCCGACTTCATCCCGAGCGTCGGCAAGTTCATCCAAGGTTGTGTGCCGACGCCGGAAATGCTCAACCCGCCGCTGCCGAACGTGGAGACGGCTTACAAGCAGGCCCTGCGTAACTGCCATCCAACGATGCACGGTGTTGCGAAGTGGTTTCACCCAGCCGTCTACCACGCCACTGCCGCCGCTGGATTTAACATCCTGCCACTGCTCAGCCGAGAGCTGGGTTTGATCAGCTTCGAGAAGCGGTATCTGGAGCAGGTTCGCAAGATCTGGATGGGCGAGCAGCTCGGTCCAGTGCCGGTGGCAGAATTGGCAGCACCGCAAGCTCAACGAACTCCCGATATTGGCAATAAAGCCCTGGCTGAACTGCGCGCGCGCCGCGCTGGAGCAACCGCATGAGTGCATTGAACACCCAAGTCGCTGGCGGTCATTACAAATCGCTGAAGATCCAGCCGATTGAATACATCCACGCGAACAGCATCCCGTTCGCCGAAGGCAGCGTCATCAAGTACGTGACCCGGTGGCGCGACAAGGGCGGGATTGCTGATTTGGAAAAGGCGAAGCATTTCCTCGAGTTGTTGATCGAACTAGAGCAGGCGAGGGCGCCGGAATGAAGACGGCCAGTCCGAAGCTGTTCAAGCAGAAGGCCGTGCGTGCCAAGCCAGCGGACCGTGAAGGGCAGGAGCAGGCCGCGCTGCTGTCCGAGATCGAGCTTCGTTATCCGCAAGTGTTCGAGCTGATCTACCACGTTCCGAATGGTGGTCATCGGCACAAGCTGGTAGCCATGAAGTTGAAGCAGCAGGGCGTGAAGGCGGGTATCCCCGACCTGGTACTGCCAATGGCACGCGGTGGGTTCTTCGGTCTGTACATAGAATTCAAGGCCACGGTTGAGCCGGCCCCGGTTTCTTCCAGCCAAGCGGCCTGCATTCGTCGACTGAATGAGCAGGGCTACCTTGCCGTGGTCTGCCGTGGACACTTCGATGCTATGGAGCAGATCCGCGCCTATCTTCGGCTCGCTCCTACAGTGGTGGCAGCATGAACAATCAATTCAAGGCCGGCGATCTGGCAATGATCGTTGGGGCCAACTCCCTAACGCAGAACATCGGCAAACAGTGCCAGCTTCGCGAATTCGTGGTGAGCGGTGACTGCTACGTCGCGCCGAATGGCGTGGTGTATCGGCACGACGATGTGCCCTGTTGGACGCTTGTCGGTGATGGTCTGGTCGCGGTCGTCGAGGGTGAAGTAGTGCAGCTGGGCTTTGGTATCCATGAGCCGAGACACCTGATGCCTCTACGCGACGACTTCGCTCCCGAGCGGCAGAATTCTCGCGAGGTGATTGCATGACCAGCGCCGCCGTGAAGATCACCGACGCCGAAATCAAACGGCAGGCCGCCGGTACCGTGCGCGATCTGCGTGACATCGAGAACCGTGGCCTGTACCTGCGGTTCACTCGCGATCGCGCCCGGGCTTCGTGGTACCTGGTGCGCAAGGAGAAATGGAACCTCGTCGGCAGCTTCCCGGATCTGAGCGCCAAGCAAGTCGTTGCCGCACTGCCAGCGATTCGTCTGCGCCTTGATGCCGGTGCCGGTTCAAACCTTTMGAAATGGGTTCTGGTCGGTGAGCTGCTGGACTGGTACGCCGACCGGATGGCCCGCGATCGCAGCTTGTCGAGCAAGCGCAAAAAGACCGGAGCCTCGCTGATCAAGTGTCACCTGAAGCCGTTGCTGGGCGCAGTGCCGCTGGCCTCAATCAATAAGGCCACCCTGGACGATCAATTCATGTGGCCTGCACAAGAAACCATCGGCATCGACTATGTGCGCTCAGCGTTCCAGCTGCTGGCGTTGGCATTCCGCCAGGCGTTCAAGCTTCGGCTGATCTCGGTCAACCCGATGAAGGACGTAAAGTTCAGCGACTTCTCCAAGGCCAAGGTGGGGGTGAAGCCGTCACGGTTGCGGGTAACCCAGCTTCAGGACCTGATTATCCTGCTGCGGGAGGCCATGGCCAGCGCGCCTGCTGACGCCATGCTCGCCCTGATGATGCTGTGCCACGGCACCCGCATTGGTGAGAGCCGGCAGGCCCAGTGGTCGCATATCAGCCTTGCTGAACGGGAGTGGTTCATTCCGGCTGCGAACACCAAGACCGGCGTCGAGCACCATTTGCCACTGACCGACCAGGTACGGCAGCTGCTGATTGGTTATCGCGAAATCCAGAGGGAGAACGGTTATGACGGTCAGTTCCTGTTCCCGTCTCGCAATGGCAAGGCTTTGAGTGAGGGTCAGGCGTGCGCAGTATTCACGCGGCTGGGTCAGGGCGAGTGGACCAGTCACGACCTGCGCAAGGTGGCCCGTACCGGCTGGGCAGACATCGGCATCGACCATCTGATTGGTGAGCTGCTGATCAACCACGCCATGGGCCACAACGTGAAGGTGTACATCCAGTCTGACGTGATGAGCCGCAAGCGTGAGGCCTTGGATCGGTGGTGCGCGTATCTAGATGCAAAGGGTTTCAAGCGTATCCATACCTTGACCGGCCTTAGATCGGGAGATTCTGGTAATCCKCTACAGCCCACGGATGACGTGGCTTTGAGTGCTATTCCAAAAACAACCATAGGCGAGGTTTAAAAATGATGAAAAAGCAGCATGCCCCCGCCTTCAATGCTTCGCCGATGCCGTTGAAATGGTGCGCAGCATGCAAGGGCAAAGCGGTCATCAAAGGCATATTTCATGAGCTGCCTTGCACTGAATGCCACGCCTCCGGCTGGGTTTCGGCGGAGACAGGGGAGGCGCTACCGGTTGAGGTGCTGGTTACCCACCTCGGGCTCATGCTGAACATCTATCAGCAGCGCATCATTGCCTTTGGTAACCGGGTAAATCAGCCGTCAGGCGCTCAGCAGCAATACGAACAGAACAACCGCCGCGGTGCCGGCGGATCGAACTACACAGGGGATTGAGCGATGGGCATCTATAAAGACGTGATGGGCACCCTGGTACGCGTACTGGCCGCCGACAACATCGACAACAGCACCAAGCAGTCCTGGCAGAAGCTGATCGACGCCGACCTGCGCCAGGGTGGCACCGGCAGTTCGTTATCGGTGCGTGACAAGTTCGACTATGACTGCTGCCTATACGCGCTTCTGCATCGTCAGCTTGAGCCTGCTCAGTGGGATGTCCTTGTCGCCAAGTACTCGACGCACAAGGCCAATAAGGTCGCGTCAATCGGCCGGCTCATCAGTCGGATTCAATCGCCTGYGCCTCAGTTGTTCATTTATAAGG
>NZ_JBFUKU010000248.1:0-7713 GCF_056400685.1 Pseudomonas sp. P5_A12
AGATCGCCATCGCMGGCAAGCCGGGCTCCTACAGGGGTTAGGTGTGCGGCGAGATCTCAGCGGTAGTCATCCACCGGCACACACGCGCAGAACAGATTCCGGTCGCCATAGACGTTATCCACCCGGTTCACCACCGGCCAGTATTTATGCAGTTTGGTGTGCGCATCCGGCGTCACCGCCTGCTCGATGCTGTAAGACCGCTCCCATACCCCGATGATGTCCGCCAATGTGTGTGGCGAACGCTTCAGCGGGTTGTCCTCCGCCGGCCAATTGCCGTTTTCCACCTCGCTGATCTCCGCACGAATACTCAGCATCGCCCCGATAAACCGGTCCAGCTCGGCCTTCGATTCACTTTCGGTCGGCTCGACCATCAAGGTCCCCGGTACGGGGAACGACATGGTCGGCGCATGGAAACCATAATCCATCAGGCGCTTGGCTACGTCCTCTTCGCTGATGCCGGTCAGTGCCTTCAGCGGCCGCAAATCCAGGATGCATTCGTGAGCCACCCGGCCATTGCGCCCGGTGTAGAGCACCGGGAATGCACCGGATAAATGCTGCGCCAGGTAATTCGCGGCGAGGATCGCCACTTCGCTGGCGTCCGCCAGTTGCGGCCCCATCATCGCGATGTACATCCAGCTGATCGGCAATATGCTTGCGCTGCCCCAGGGTGCCGCGCTCACTGCGCCGTTCTGTGGCAAAGGTCCGTCGATGGGCACCACCGGGTGATTGGCCACGAACGGCGCCAGGTGCGCCCGCACACCAATCGGCCCCATACCCGGCCCGCCGCCGCCATGGGGAATGCAGAAGGTTTTGTGCAGGTTCATGTGTGACACGTCGGCGCCAATGTCCGCCGGGCGTGCCAGGCCGACCTGAGCATTGAGGTTGGCGCCATCCATGTACACCTGACCACCGTGGCTGTGGATAACCTCACAGATCTCGCTGATGCCTTCCTCGTAGACGCCGTGGGTCGATGGATACGTCGCCATCAGGCACGCCAGTTTGTCCCCCGCCTCCGAGGCTTTTTGCTTGAGGTCATCCAGATCGACGTTGCCTGCATCGTCGCACTCGACAATAACCACGCGCATCCCGGCCATTTGCGCCGAGGCCGGGTTGGTGCCGTGGGCCGAGGATGGAATCAGGCAGAGATCCCGCGCCCCTTCATGACGGCTCTCATGGTATTTGCGGATCGCCAGCAAACCGGCGTATTCGCCCTGGGCGCCGGAGTTGGGCTGCATGCAAATCGCATCGAAACCGGTGATCGCGCAGAGCCAGCGTTCCAGCTCTTCGATCATCAGCGAATAACCCACGGCCTGATCCTTCGGCACAAACGGGTGCAGGTTGGCTAACTGCGGCCAGGTGATGGGAATCATTTCGCTGGTGGCATTGAGCTTCATGGTGCAGGAGCCCAACGGGATCATTGACTGGTTGAGGGCAAGGTCCTTGTTCTCCAGTTGCTTGAGGTAACGCAGCATCTCGGTTTCGCTGTGATGCGCATTGAACACGGGGTGGCGCAGATAAGGCGAGGTGCGCAACAGCCCGTCAGGAATGCCGGACTCCAGAGTTTCGGCGTCCAGTTCGTCGACATTCAGACCATGATCGGCACCGAGGAACACATCGAACAACTTCACGACGGTGGTTTCGTCCGAGGTTTCGTCGAGGCTCAACCCCAACTGCCCTCGCCCCAAAATCCGTAAATTGATCTGCGCTGCTTGAGCGCTTTCGATGATCGCGGTCTGGGTGCCGCCGACTTCCAGGGTCAAGGTGTCGAAGAAGTGTTTGTTGAGGCGGCTGACGCCACGTCGCTCAAGGCCGACGGCGAGGATGCAGGTCAAGCGGTGCACACGCTGGGCAATGCGCTTGAGCCCTTCAGGGCCGTGGTAGACCGCGTAGAAACTGGCGATGTTGGCCAGCAGCACTTGAGCGGTGCAAATGTTCGAATTGGCCTTCTCCCGTCGAATGTGTTGCTCGCGGGTTTGCAGGGCCATGCGCAAGGCAACATTGCCGCGAGCATCTTTTGACACGCCGATGATCCGCCCCGGAATCGCCCGTTTGTACTCATCGCGGCTGGCAAAAAACGCCGCGTGCGGCCCGCCGTAACCCATGGGCACGCCAAATCGCTGGGATGAGCCAAAGACCACGTCGGCGCCCAACTCCCCCGGCGGCGTCAGCAACAGCAGGCTCAACAGATCAGTGGCGACACATGCCAGAGCTTGCTGCGCGTGCAAGTGATCGATCAACGGCCGCAGATCACAGATTTCGCCGTGGGTGTCGGGGTATTGCAGCAGGGCACCGAACACCTGGTGCTGCTTCAAGTTGTCTACCGAGTCGATGATCACTTCGAACCCGAACCCTTCGGCCCGGGTCTGCACCACGGAAATGGTCTGCGGATGACAGTGCTCGTCGACGAAGAACAGATTGCTTTTGGACTTGGCGACACGCTTGGCCAGCGCCATGGCTTCCGCCGCTGCCGTGGCTTCATCCAGCAGTGAGGCGTTGGCCAGTTCCAGGCCGGTAAGGTCGATGGTCAGTTGCTGGAAGTTCAGCAGCGCTTCGAGCCGCCCTTGGGCAATCTCTGGCTGATAAGGCGTGTACGCGGTGTACCAACCGGGATTTTCCAGCACGTTGCGCACAATGACGGTTGGCGTGAGGGTGCCGTGGTAGCCCATGCCGATCAGGCTGGTCCAGACCTGGTTTTGCTCGGCGTAACCGCGCAGTTTGGCCAGCGCGGCCACTTCGTCGAGGGCAGGCGGCAGGTCGAGCGGCCTGTTCAGGCGGATTCCCGGCGGCACCGTCTGCTCGATCAGTTCAACCCGGCTTCCGAGGCCGAGGCTGTCGAGCATCGCCTGCTGCTCGGCGGCATCAGGCCCGAGGTGGCGGCGCAGAAAGGCATTGGGGTCGCGTAACTGGCTCAAGGACGGCAACTTGGACATGACGGGCTCTCTTTTGACTGGCGCTCAGCGTCGATGCAATACGGTCAAACCAGCATAGCAGCCGATATCCGAGCGGATGGCTTGGCRCCGATGACCATTGCGGACATCATGCTTGGCATCCGCCCACTGTCCGCTGATCAGGTGCCTGTATTTATGAGCCAACTGCCGTTCCTGCCGTTCTCCAAACCCACCATGGATGAAGCGACGATTGCCGCAGTCGGCGACGTATTGCGCTCGGGCTGGATTACCAGCGGCCCCAAGGTCCAGGCTTTTGAACAACAACTCTCTGAGTATTTTGGCGGGCGCCCGGTGCTCACTTTCAATTCCGGCACCTGCACCATGGAAATCGCCTTGCGCGTGGCCGGGGTCGGGCCGGGTGATGAGGTGATCACCACGCCGATTTCCTGGGTGGCCACGGCCAACGTCATTCTGGAAGTCGGCGCCACTCCGGTGTTTGCCGACATCGACCCGTTTACCCGCAACATCGACCTGACACAGCTCGAAGCCGCCATCACCCCGCGCACCAAAGCCATCTTGCCGGTGTACCTCGCCGGACTGCCGGTGGACATGACGCGTCTGTACGCACTGGCAAAAAAATACGATCTGCGAGTGCTGGAAGATGCGGCCCAGGCGCTGGGCTCCAGCTGGAACGGCCAGCGCATTGGCTCGACCGGTGATTTTGTCTCCTTCAGTTTCCAGGCAAACAAAAACGTCACCTCGTCAGAGGGCGGCTGTCTGGTGTTGAACAACGATGAGGAAGTGCGACTGGCGCAGAAGTACCGTTTGCAGGGCGTCACCCGCAGCGGCTTCGACGGTCTGGATGTCGATGTGCTGGGCGGCAAGTTCAACATGACTGACGTTGCGGCGGCCATTGGCCTTGGGCAGTTTGCTCACATCGAAGCGATCACTGCTCATCGCCGTGAACTGGCCCGGCACTATTTCTCGTGTTTTGGTGAGGATTTCGAGGCGCAGTACGGGGCTCAACTGCCGCCGGCGGATTTCGAGAACAGCAACTGGCATTTGTTCCAGCTGGTGTTGCCGGAGCGCAGGGATGGCCAGCCGGCGCGGGCGACTTTCATGGAGCAGATGCAGGCATTGGGCGTCGGTATCGGCTATCACTATCCGCCGATTCACCTGCTGAGCCTTTACCGCGAGTGCGGTTTCAAGGAGGGCATGTTCCCGGTCGCCGAGCGGGTCGGCCGCCTGATTGTCTCGTTGCCGATGTTTACGGCGATGAGCAAAGCAGATGTCGAGCGTGCGGTGGCGGCGGTCAAGGCCGTTCTAAAGCCTTAAACACTTGTGGGAGCGAGCTTGCTCGCTCCCACATGGATCTCGCAGAGCAGGGATTACTCGCCGATGGCAGCCTTGTAGGCCACCGGATCAAGCAGGTTGTCCAGCTCGGAGGTATCGCTTGGCTCGAGTTTAAAGAACCAGCTGTCATAAGGCGCGCTGTTGACCAGTTCCGGGTTGTTGGCCAATTCTTCGTTAACGGCAATGACTGTACCGGAGACTGGCGAGTAGATATCCGACGCGGCCTTGACCGACTCGACGACACCCGCAGCCTCACCGGCAGCGAACACTTTGCCGATTTCCGGCAGCTCGACGAACACTACGTCACCCAAGGCTTCCTGAGCATGGTCTGAAATACCCACTTTCACGCCGCCATCATGATCCAGGCGGGCCCACTCGTGACTTTCGGCAAAACGCAGGTCGGCAGGAATATCGCTCATGTTCTGTGTCCTCAAGAAAAATGTCAGCGGTTTCGGTCCGCCAAAAAAGGTTAGATCAAGGTTTTGCCGTGGCGTACGAAGGTCGGCTTGACCACTCGGACCGGGTACCACTTGCCACGGATTTCCACTTCGGCGCGGTCGGCAGTTGCCATCGGCACGCGCGCCAGTGCTATCGACTTGCTTAGCGTAGGAGAGAAACTACCACTGGTGATCTCCCCTTCGCCAACATTGGCGATGCGGACTACTTGATGAGCGCGCAAAACCCCTCGTTCCTCAAGGACCAGCCCCACCAGTTTGTGCTGCACGCCACCGGCCCGTTCGGCTTCCAGGGCGGTGCGCCCGATGAACTGGCGAGTGGCCGGCTCCCAGGCAATGCTCCAGGCCATATTAGAAGCCAGCGGCGATACATCTTGATGAATGTCTTGGCCGTACAGGTTCATACCGGCTTCGACCCGCAAGGTATCCCGCGCCCCCAGGCCAATGGGAGAAATGCCCGCGCCAACCAGATCGTTGAAAAAGCCCGGAGCCTGATTGGCCGGCATGACGATTTCCAGACCGTCTTCGCCGGTGTAACCCGTACGTGCGATGTACCAGTCACCCTCTGGCTGGCCTTCGAACGGCTTGAGTAGCTGGATCAGATTGCTGCGGGGCTGGGACACCAGTTCGCAGATTTTTTGTCGGGCCTGAGGGCCTTGAATGGCCAGCATCGCCAGCTCTGCGCGCTCGTTGAGCTGCACATCAGAACCATCGAGGTGAGCCTGCATCCAGGCAAGATCCTGATTGCGGGTGGACGCGTTGACCACCAGGCGGTAACCGTCGTCGAGGCGATAGACGATCATGTCGTCGACGATTCCGCCGCGCTCATTGAGCATGGTGCTGTACAGGGCACGGCCGGGGCTGTGCAAACGCTCGACATCATTGGCCAGCAAGTGCTGGAGCCAGGCCTTGGCCTGGGGGCCGCTGATATCGATCACGGTCATGTGGGACACATCGAAAACCCCGCAATCGCGGCGCACCTGATGGTGTTCCTYGACCTGCGAGCCGTAATGCAGAGGCATATCCCAACCGCCAAAATCGACCATCTTCGCGCCGAGGGCGAGATGAAGGTCATACAGAGGCGTACGCTGTCCCATGGGTTTCTCCTTCCGGGCGTGGCGAGGGTGCGGACCGGTACTGCACGGGGTGAAAACCTTGAAGTAGAAGGCTCCCAGCCGATTTCAGCTACCGGATCTTTCAGACGGACCGCACCGAATGCCGCGCATTGTAGCCGCAAGGTGTAGGACTGGCACCTAGCTGTTTCGATGCGCCGATCGTCGAATCAATCCGATGACCGGCAACAGCCCGACCAACACCAGAGTCAGCGCCGGCAAAGACGCCCTCGCCCACTCACCTTCACTGGTCATTTCAAAGATCCGAACCGCCAGCGTGTCCCAGCCAAACGGGCGCATCAGCAGGGTCGCGGGCATTTCCTTGAGCACATCGACAAACACCAGCAACGCGGCGCTCAACGTACCCGGCAACAACAAGGGTAGATACACCTTGAAAAACAGTCGCGGCCCACTGACGCCAAGGCTACGTGCTGCTTCGGGCAAAGATGGCCGTATACGCGCCAGACTGCTTTCCAGTGGCCCATAAGCCACCGCGATGAAGCGCACCAGATAGGCCAGCAATAACGCCGACAGACTCCCCAGCAGCAAGGGTTTGCCGGCGCCACCGAGCCAGCCGGACAATGGGATCACCAGCTCGCGATCCAGGTAACTGAACGCCAGCATGATCGACACCGCCAACACCGAGCCCGGTAGAGCGTAGCCGAGATTGGCCAGGCTGATGCCGGAGCGGATCACGCGAGTTGGTGCCAGGCGTCGGGCAAAGGCCAGCACCAATGCAACGCTGACCGTGATCAACGCCGCCATGCCGCCCAGGTACAGGGTATGAAGGATCAGCCCGGTGTAACGTTCGTCCAGATCCAATCGCCCGCGCTGCCAGAACCACACCATCAGTTGCAGCACCGGGATGACGAAGGCACAGGCGAATACCAGGCCGCACCAGCTCATGGCCGCCAGCGCCTTGACCCCACGCAGGTGATACAGCGCCTTGACCCGCGGCCGCTCGTTGCTCGCGCGGTTGGCCCCGCGAGCACGGCGCTCGCCATACAGCACCACCATCACCACCAACAGCAACAGGCTGGCCAGTTGGGCTGCGGTGGAAAGGCTGAAAAATCCGTACCAGGTTTTGTAGATGGCGGTGGTGAACGTGTCGAAGTTGAATACCGACACCGCACCGAAATCCGCCAGGGTTTCCATCAACGCCAACGCCACGCCCGCGCCGATGGCTGGGCGAGCCATCGGCAACGCCACTCGCCAGAACGCCTGCCACGGGGATTGACCGAGCACCCGGGCCGCCTCCATCAGGCCTTTGCCCTGAGCGAGGAACGCGGTACGGGCCAGGAGATACACGTAGGGATAGAAAACCAGCACCAGCACAAGGATGACACCGCCGGTGGAGCGCACGCGCGGCAGCCTCAGGCCAGTTCCAAACCATTCGCGCATCAGGGTTTGCACGGGGCCGGCGAAATCCAGCAGGCCGACGAAAACAAACGCCAACACGTAGGCCGGAATCGCAAACGGCAGCATCAGCGCCCAGTCCAGCCAGCGCCGACCGGGAAACTCACAGAGGCTGGTGAGCCAGGCAAGGCTGACGCCCAGCAGGGTGACGCCGACACCAACACCGAGTATCAGGGTCAGCGTATTACCCAAAAGGCGCGGCATCTGCGTGTCCCAGAGGTGGGACCAGATCTGTTGATCGATGGTTTGCCATGACAGCAGTAAAACACTGAGGGGCAACAAGACCAGCGCAGCGATGGCGAAGACCAAGGGATACCAGCGGCGTTGGGCGGGATGAGCCAAGGAGGTTCTCTAGAAAATGTTGTGGCCAACTCAAACCGGTAGTCGGCTCCATTCTGTGGCGAGGGAGCTTGCTCCCGCTKGGSTGCGAAGCAGCCCTAGCGGTGTCAGAAGACTCATGACAGAGTTGATCTGATACCCTCTTGTGGC
>NZ_JBFUKU010000249.1:0-7654 GCF_056400685.1 Pseudomonas sp. P5_A12
ATCCAATAGCTCACTACCGTCCGTCTGAGCGTGTCCGTCAACGTCTGTGAGCACTGCGGTCATTGAAACTGCGACAGCTCGGCATAAGAGTGAGCGCTCAGTTTTTACTCACCGCTCAGGTTCGAGGACGTCATGACCCAAGCTTTGATATTCGATGCGTTACGCACGCCCCGTGGCAAAGGCAAGGCCGATGGCGCCTTGCACAGTGTCAAACCGATCAATCTGGTGGCCGGGTTGCTGACGGCGCTGCAACAGCGCACCTCGCTCGATACCAGCCAGGTCGATGATGTCCTGCTGGGCTGCGTGACGCCCATTGGTGATCAAGGCTGCGATATCGCCAAGACCGCGACCCAGGTGGCGAATTGGGACGTCAGCGTCTCGGGTGTGCAGATCAACCGCTTTTGCGCATCGGGCCTTGAGGCGGTGAACCTCGGCGCGATGAAGGTGCGCTCCGGATTCGAAGACCTGGTGGTGGTCGGCGGTGTCGAGTCAATGTCCCGCGTGCCAATGGGCAGCGACGGCGGGGCCTGGGCGCTGGACCCGGAAACCAACCTGCATAGTCATTTCACCCCGCAGGGCGTAGGCGCTGATCTGATCGCCACCCTCGAAGGTTTCAGCCGCCAGGACGTCGATGCTTACGCGCTGTACTCGCAACAGAAAGCCGCACGGGCGCGGGCGAACGGTTCGTTCAACAAATCACTGGTGCCGGTGCAGGATCAGAACGGCATCATCCTGCTCGATCATGATGAGTTCATTCGGGCCGACTCCACCCTGGAAGGCTTGGGCAAGCTCAAGCCAAGCTTCGAGATGATGGGGCAAATGGGCTTCGACGCCACGGCGTTGCGCGTCTACAGCCATGTCGAACGGATCAATCACGTTCACACGCCGGGCAACAGCTCCGGGATCGTCGATGGCGCCGCGCTGATGCTGATCGGTTCCGAAGCCAAGGGCCGGGCGCTGGGCTTGCAGCCTCGGGCGCGGATCGTCGCCACGGCGGTCACCAGCACCGACCCGACCATCATGCTCACCGGCCCCGCGCCGGCCACTCGTAAAGCGCTGGCCAAGGCCGGCCTGCGGGTTGAGGACATCGACCTGTTCGAAGTCAATGAAGCGTTTGCCTCGGTGGTGCTCAAATTCATCAAGGACATGACCATCGACCCGGACAAGGTCAACGTCAACGGCGGTTCCATCGCCATGGGCCATCCGCTGGGCGCCACGGGGTGCGCGATTCTCGGCACGCTGCTCGATGAGCTGGAAGCCCGCCGCCTGCGCTATGGCCTCGCGACGCTGTGTGTCGGTGGCGGCATGGGCATTGCCACCATCATCGAACGCCTCTGAGCCCCGACTTTCAAGGAAACATGTTCATGACTGAAGCCATTCGTTACGAGAAGGGTCAGGACCATATCGTCGTCCTCACCATCGACATGCCAGGCCAGAGCGCAAACACCATGAACGCGGACTACCGCGAAGCCATGGCCGCCTGCGTCGCCCGTCTGGTCGCTGAAAAAGACAGTATTGCCGGGGTCATCATCACCTCGGCGAAAAAGACGTTCTTCGCCGGCGGCGACCTCAATGAACTGATCAAGGTCGGCAAAGCCGAAGCCAAGGCGTTCTACGACAGGGTGCTGACGCTCAAGGGTCAATTGCGCACCCTCGAAACCCTCGGCAAACCGGTGGTGGCCGCGATCAACGGAGCCGCATTGGGCGGCGGTTGGGAAATCTGCCTGGCGTGCCATCACCGCGTGGCGCTGGACAATCCGGCCGTACAACTCGGCTTGCCGGAAGTCACCCTTGGCCTGTTGCCGGGTGGCGGCGGGGTGGTGCGCATGGTGCGGATGCTGGGGATTGAAAAATCCTTGCCGTACCTGCTCGAAGGCAAAAAAATCCGACCACAACAGGCGTTGCAGGCCGGCTTGATTGACGAATTGGCGAAAAATCCTGACGAATTACTGAGCAAGGCCCGGGCATGGATTCTGGCCAATCCGACAGTGGTTCAGCGCTGGGACGTGAAAGGTTATCAGATCCCGGGCGGTACACCGTCCAGTCCGAAAGTCGCGCAAATGCTTGCCATCGCGCCGTCGATCCTGCGCAGCAAAACCCAAGGCTGCATGCCCGCGCCGGAGAAAATCCTCTGTGCGGTGGTTGAAGGTGCTCAGGTGGATTTCGACACCGCGCACTTGATCGAAACTCGCTACTTCACCGAATTGACCACCGGCCAAATCTCGAAAAACCTGATCGGCACGTTCTGGTTCCAGCTCAACGAAATCAATGCCGGCGGCTCGCGGCCCCAGGGTTTCGCCCCCTACTTGACGCAAAAAGTCGGGGTGCTCGGCGCCGGGATGATGGGCGCGGGCATCGCTTTTGTCAGCGCATCGGCGGGCATCGAGGTGGTGCTCAAGGACGTTACCCTGGCAGCAGCAGAAAAGGGCAAGGCCCATTCGGCAGCGCTGCTGGACAAGAAAGTCGCGCGCGGCCAAATGATTTCGCAGCAGCGTGAGGCTATCCTGGCGCGGATCCACACCACTGAAAGCGATGCGGACCTGGCCGGTTGCGACCTGATTATCGAGGCGGTATTCGAAGACCGCGAGCTTAAAGCCAGGGTCTCATCGGCTGCGCAAAAAGTCGTCGGCCCGGATGCCGTGATCGCCTCCAACACCTCGACCTTGCCGATCAGCGGCCTGGCCACAGCAGTACCGGATCAGAGCAAATTCATCGGCCTGCATTTCTTCAGCCCCGTGGAGAAAATGCCGTTGGTGGAAATCATCAAAGGCGCCCACACCAGCGGCGAAACCCTGGCCCGCGGGTTCGATTACGTCCTGCAAATCAAGAAAACCCCGATTGTGGTCAACGATAGTCGCGGTTTCTTTACTTCGCGGGTGTTCGGCACCTTCACCAACGAAGGCATCGCCATGCTCGGCGAAGGCATCAGTGCGGCGATGATCGAAACCGAAGCACGCAAGGCCGGTATGCCCATCGGGCCTTTGGCGATCTCTGACGAGGTTTCCCTCAGCCTCATGAGCCATATCCGCCAGCAAACGGCCAAAGACCTGCAAGCAGAAGGGAAACCGCTGATTGAGCACCCGGCGTTTGCCGTGATTGACTTGCTGCTCAACGAATTCAAACGGCCCGGGAAAGCGGCAGGAGGCGGTTTTTATGAATACCCGGCCGCCGGGCAGAAACATTTATGGCCGGAGCTGAAAAGCCGATTCGAGAAGCCTGACGGGCAGATTTCGCCAAAGGACGTGCGTGATCGCCTGCTGTTCGTGCAAGCCATCGAGACCGTGCGCTGTGTGGAGGAGGGCGTGTTGACATCGACGGCAGACGCCAACGTCGGCTCGATCTTCGGCATCGGTTTTGCGGCCTGGACCGGCGGTGCGTTGCAATTCATCAATCAGTACGGCGTGCAAGACTTCGTCGCCCGCGCCCAATACCTGTCCGCGCAGTATGGCGAGCGCTTCAACCCGCCGGCCTTGTTGCTGGAAAAAGCCGCTAAAGGGGAGGCGTTTTAAGGGACCGGTGACGCCTCGCGGGGCTTGCCTTGGAACGGTGTTTCGAGGCAGGCTCTGGGGTGTGCATTATTCCCATCACGTGTCAGGTATTTTTTATGTCGTTACGCATCTGCATTCTGGAAACCGACATCCTGCGTCCAGAATTGGTCGACCAATATCAGGGCTACGGGCAGATGTTCAAACACCTGTTTTCGCAGCAACCTATCGCGGCCGAGTTCACGGTCTATAACGTGATGCAGGGCGAATACCCAAGCGATGAGCTGACCTTCGACGCTTATCTGGTCACTGGCAGCAAGGCCGACTCTTTCGGCACCGACCCGTGGATCGAAACACTCAAGACCTACCTGCTGACCCGCTACGAGCGCGGCGACAAACTACTGGGCGTGTGTTTCGGCCATCAGTTGCTGGCGCTGTTGCTGGGCGGCAAAAGCGAACGTGCAACCCAAGGCTGGGGCGTCGGCACCCACCGCTACAAACTCGCGGCCAAGGCGCCGTGGATGAGCCCGGTCAGGGAAGAGTTGACCTTGTTGATCAGCCACCAGGATCAGGTGACCTCGCTACCGGAAAACGCCACGGTCATCGCTTCCAGCGATTTCTGCCCCTTCGCCGCTTACCACATCAACGATCAGGTGCTGTGCTTCCAGGGGCATCCGGAGTTTATTCACGATTATTCGCGCGCGCTGCTGGAGATCCGTCAACAGGCGCTGGGCGAGCAGATTTACTCCAAAGGCGTGGCCAGCCTTGAGCAGGAGCATCATGGCGCTACTGTTGCGGAGTGGATGATGCGGTTTGTGGCGCATAAGCCAGAAACGGTTTAAAGCAAAAACATGCAGGCTCGTCCCACTGAAGAACCCTTGTGGGAGCGAGCCTGCTCGCGATTGTCACAGGCGACTCGGTATTGACTAAAGCCACCCCGACCTCTTGAAACTCGCCCACAGCCCTGTACACCCCACCACAATAAACCCCAGCACCCCAAAGTACCCGTATTGCCACGCCAGCTCCGGCATGTTCTGGAAGTTCATCCCGTAAATTCCGGCCACCGCCGTCGGAAACGCCAAAATCGCCGCCCACGCCGCAAACTTGCGCTGCACCACGCTCTGGCGGGAAGCTTCCAACAGCACTCCAATCTCAATCGTCTGGCTGGCAATGTCGGCCAGGGTTGTCAGGTCTTCCATCTGCCGTGTCACGTGGATCTGCACGTCACGGAAGTACGGGCGCATGTTCTTGTCGATGAACGGGAAACTCAGCTTCTGCAGTTCCTCACCGATCTCCACCATCGGCGCCGCATAACGACGCAGACGCAAGACGTCACGGCGCAGGCCGTGAAGTTTCTGGATGTCATGTTCATTCAGCGTACCGCACAACAACACGTTGCGTTCCAGCTCATCGATCTCGGCATGGATCGCTTCGCCCMTCGGCTGGTAGTTTTCAATCACAAAATCGAGGAGCGCGTAGAGGACGAAATCTTCCCCATGCTCAAGTAACAGCGGACGCGCCTCACAACGCTGTCGGACATAGGCGTAAGACGCCGAGTGGCCATTTCGTGCGGTGATGATGTAACCGTTACCGGCAAAGATATGAGTCTCGATGAACTGCAATTTGCCTTCGTTGCGAATCGGCGAATACGTGACGATAAACAACGCATCGCCGAACGTTTCGAGCTTCGGTCGGCTGTGCTTTTCCAGGGCATCTTCGATGGCCAGTTCATGCAGGTTGAACTGGCGTTGCAGGTTGGCCAGTTCCTGGGCGTCCGGCTCTTCGAGGCCGATCCAGACAAAGTGGCCGGGTTTTGCGGCCCAAGCGGCGCCTTCGTCGAGGGTGATATTGGTGACTCTCTTACCGGCGCTGTAAACCGCAGCAGCAACAACTCTACCCATGATTCAGGTTCACTTCTTATTAGCAGATGGCAGTGGCAGGCAATCTTCAGCTTAGCCTTGTCTACTGCTTGAGAGTGAGCGAACTCTGCAGAGTTCGCAGGCAAGGCGGGTAATGCCGATCATTTACGCCATAACACGATCCGTAGCAGCTGGCGCAGCCTGCGTTCGGCTGCGYAGCAGTCGTGAAACGGACGATGCGGTGTTTCAGGATATCCACGTGTGCTGGATTTACGACTGCTACGCAGCCGAACGCAGGCTGCGCCAGCTGCTACAAAGTGCGGTTCGGCTTAACTGCCAGGCGGGTTTCTTTCTACGCGGCTTGCAGTTGCCGATCCATCGAAGCGATGCACTCGCGCATCTGCTCGCGGCACTGATCCATCAGCATGGGCATGTCGTCCAGGCTCAATCCCGCTGTCGGAATCGCCGGCAACGAACGAATCAGAATTTTCCCACTGCGCCAGCGGTTCAATCGCATGTGTTTGACGTAACTGCTGACACACACCGGCACGATCGGCACGCCGGCAGCAATTGCCATCTGGAACGCGCCTTTCTTGAACGGCAGCAATTCTTCGCCCAGGTTGCGCGTGCCTTCCGGAAAGACCCAGATCGAAGTGTCTTCATGCTGCAAGGTGTGCGTGGTGGTCAGCATCGACTGGCGCGCTTTTTGCGCATTGCCGCGGTCGATCAGCACGTTACCGGCCAGCCAGAACAGCTGCCCGAACAGCGGCACCCACTTAAGGCTTTTCTTGCCGATGCACACGGTGCGGCGGGGCACCACGTTGCCGAACACAAACAAGTCGTAGTTGGACTGGTGATTAGCGACGATCACGCAGCTCTCAGGCTTGTTCATCAATGGCGCGACATCGGTCTTCACCCGTAAACGCAGAATGCACATCGCCGGCCACGCATACAGACGTGCGCACAAACGGCTGTTGTCCGGGTTGAACGGGCGACACAGGCCCAGAATCACCCCAAGCACACCGGCCAGAATAAAGTGCAGGCCCATCAAGAACATACGAAACACAAACAGCATTTGCAGGCCCCACCGGGACAAAAGGTGGCGCAGTGTACGGATGTGCACTGTTTTCGGCAATTGCCACTAAAGAGGGGGGAACGGCGATGTTTGTGAGCATGTTTCTGACTTATTGGTCAGATGCGGCCTAGAGCGGTTGCAGACTTTTCAACGCAGCGCGTAAGAAAAAGCCCGACACGACGGTCGGGCTTTTCGGTGCGAGAAGTTTGGGCTTAACCCAAATGCTCCTGGTCCAGGATGATCGCGTTGTCCAGCGTCTCCAGAAACGCCTTGCGTACTTTCAGCTTAGTGTTCTTGTGCGCGGTCATATTGATCTTCTTCAACTGACGAGCCGCCGCCAGCGCTGCACCTTGCAACTCTTCGGCCGATACCACCACGTCGAGGAAGCCGGCATCCACAGCGCTCTGCGGGTTAAACATCTCGCCATTGATCACGGAGCGGTGGAACGCCGACTTGCGCAGACGATCACGTGCGATCTCGATACCGGCGTGGTGCATGGTCATGCCGATCTGCACTTCGTTCAGACCAATGCTGAACGGCCCATCGACACCAATACGGTAATCCGCCGACAACAGCAGGAACGCACCCTTGGCCACGGCATGCCCAGGGCACGCCACGATCACCGGGAACGGGTGCGACAACAGGCGACGGGCCAGGGTCGAACCGGCAGTGACCAACGCCACCGCTTCTTTAGGGCCGGACGTCATCACCTTCAAGTCATAACCACCCGACAGAATCCCGGGAGTCCCGGTAATGATCACCACCGCACGATCAGTCACCGCTTGATCCAGCGCAGCGTTAAACGCAGCAATCACGTCGGGCGAGATGGCATTGACCTTGCCATTGCTCAAGGTCAGGGTCGCGATACCGTCTTCGAGATGGTAGGAAATCAACTCACTCATGACGCTATTCCTTGTATGAAAGTTGGGGCAGACGTTACCCACCGAGACACGTCAGGTAAAGCGCTGTGACTGACCCGCCAGTCACCCTTTCCCTTCCCGGCAAGCGTGGCCCGCCACACCCGCTGCGCATTTCCCTCTATATAGTAGAGGGCGCGAAGCCGGAGATTGGCAGGTTTGCCATGGGCAGCAACACACCGGAATGACTAAAACGCTAAGCGCATGAAAATTCTGCAAAAAAAGTTTGCCATCGGAAAAGGTTTCGACTACATTAGCGCGCCTCGACAGACAGAACTTGTTTGACGAGATACGGTGAAGTGTCCGAGTGGCTTAAGG
>NZ_JBFUKU010000250.1:0-7649 GCF_056400685.1 Pseudomonas sp. P5_A12
AATGTGGGAGCGGGCTTGCCCGCGATGAACGATGACGCGGATTTAGCGTTGCAACACAAGAATGCGCGACAACAACTCATCCCGATCCACATAGCACCCCTGAAAATGCCGGGCACCGCTGGCGGKGTCGAACGCATTCCGGGCATGCAGCGTGCGACGGTTATCAAAGCACCACAGCTCACCCGGATTAAGCCGCGTCATCACCCGAAACCGCGCTTCCCGAGTCATCGCAATGAACCGCCGGTACGCGTGATACAACCTGGGCATCTGCTCCACGGAGGCATCAAACGGCCCGCGCAGAAAGTTCGCCATGCGAATTTCCGACACCTGTCCCAAAGCATCCAGTGCAATGATCGGCGCCAGGCAACGGTAGTCGCTGTGACGGTCCTTGTTGCGGAACTCCACAGGGATTTCGCAGAGGCTTTGGAACGCCTCGGGATCCTCATTGCGCAAGGCTTCGGCAATGGCAAAGCCGTCGACGAAAATACTCTCGCCACCGTCGGCGTCATTGACCAGGCAATGCAGAAATTGCAGCCCCGGTTGCAGCTCCCGGGTCGGCAGATCGCTGTGCAACGGCAGGTTGAAAGCGGTGTAGGCATTGCTGTCGGCATCGGCCTTGGATTGCACGTTGAACAGCACACCGAAATTGCTTTCGCGGATGAAGGAAATCCGCTGGGCGATCAGTTTCAGTGAACCCGGCTCAGTCGGCACGCCGCGCACCTGAGTCAGGCCGACGTCGCGCACCGCCAGCAGCCATTGCAGCAGGGCGTTATTGTCGTTCATCAACGCCTGGTAATCGAACACCGGCAACTGCAAATCGCTGTGCCAAAGCTGCGCTTTGGGTTTGCCGGCCTGGCGCTCGGCGCGGGATTCATCGTCATAGGCGTGGGCGCGCAACCAGCCGGGGTCGAAGCGGCTGAGGTGGCCATCTTCCCACTCGACGCTGAGACAACCTTCAACATCGACACTTGCCCCGCTTGGCATCAGGTTTGGCGCGACATCGACAATTTCCAGTACTTGCTCGCGGGTCACGGCATAGACGCATTTCGGGCACGGGCAGTTGTCCCGCAACCATTGGTGATGAAAGGGGCTGACGCGATGATCGGCCCACTTCACCAGAATTCGGTCCGCCAAGGGATGCACGCCAAGGAGCGCGCTGATCAACGGATAAGTACGGAAGTCGGCAAAAGCGGCGGCGGTGTTCAATGGCGATCTCCTTGTTATTTTTGGGGGGGTAAAGCGATCACTCGGCCAATGTAGTCAGGGGTGGGCAGGTCGGTTTGCTCGGCAACAATGGCTTGCAGCTTGCTTAGTGACAGTTCGCTGAACGGTGCGGATCGTGGCCCGGCGAGTTCGACGTGAAGCAACATTTGTTCGTTACCGGCCAGCGCCTTGTCATCACCCACCAAGTGGAGGCTGTGATAGAGGTGCAGGCGCTTGCTGTCGTGGCCAATGATCTGCGTATGCACTTCGACGTCGGCGTCGAGCTTCACTTCGTGCAGGTAATTGAGGTGAAGTTCGAGGGTGAACAGCGAGTGGCCGCTGGCTTCGCGGTTATTGCTGTCCATGCCGAGGCGATCCATCAGCGCGTCGGTAGCGTAGCTGAAAATCAGCAGGTAGAAGGCATCGCGCAAGTGGCCGTTGTAGTCGACCCAGTCGGAGATGATGCGGGTTTGGTAGGTGGTGAGGGTGGGCATGTTTCTCTCCAGGCATGATCGGGATGATCGTCCCCACGCTCCGCGTGGGGATGCAGCCCGGGACGCTCTGCGTCCCAAGAGCGGACGCAGAGCGTCCATTGAGGCATTCCCACGCGGAGCGTAGGAACGATCAGTGCGGCGGGTTATTCGCTGAAAGCCATCCCATGCTTCTCTTTGGTGGTCTTCACCGCCTCAAGCACCGCCAGCAGGCAATCATCACGATAGCGCTCCAACGCCGAAATGCTGTGCGTCCCCAGCTGATCAGTGGTGCCATCCACCACATCATCAATCAGTTTTTCGGTCAACTCCGGCGCCGGCAGGTACGTCCACGGCAACTGCAAGGCCGGTCCGAACTGCGCCATGAAGTGGCGCATCCCGGCATCGCCGCCGGCCAGGGTGTAGGTCAAGAACGTGCCCATGAACGACCAGCGCAGGCCCGCGCCAAAACGAATCGCGTCGTCGATTTCACCGGTGGTCGCCACGCCGTCGTTCACCAGGTGCAGCGCCTCGCGCCAGAGTGCTTCGAGCAAGCGGTCGGCGATAAAGCCGGGAACTTCCTTGCGCACATGCAGCGGACGCATACCCAAGGATTCATAGACTTTCATTGCTGCTTGAACGGCTTCCGGCGCAGTGTTTTTGCCGCCGACCACTTCCACCAGCGGCAGCAAATAAACCGGGTTGAACGGGTGCCCGACCACGCAGCGTTCCGGGTGCGTTGCGCTCTCGTAGAACTCGCTCGGCAGCAGGCCCGATGTACTGGAGCCGATCAAGGCATCAGGTTTGGCCGCTGCGCTGATTTTGCTGTGCAGTTCCAGTTTCAGATCGAGGCGTTCAGGGGCGCTTTCCTGAATGAAATCGGCATCGCGTACGCATTCCTCAATTGTCGCGACAAAGCGCAAACGATCCTGAGAGGCTCCAGGCGCCAGGCCCTGTTTCTCCAGTGCGCCCCAGGCGTTGGCGACACGTTCGCGCAGGGCTGCTTCGGCACCCGGCGCGGGGTCCCAAGCCACAACGTCGAGGCCATGGGCGAGGGCGCGGGACACCCAGCCGCTGCCGATGACACCGCTGCCCAGGGCTGCGAAGGTTTTGATTTCGGTGATGAAGGTCATGGCGACGTCCTGAAAGTATTCGGTGATCCCCTGTGTGAGCGAGCCTGCTCGCGATTGCGCAGTGTCAGTCGGCAGAGATGCCGGATGTGACGGCCCCATCGCGAGCAGGCTCGCTCCCACAGTTGGAAAGAGTTGTTAGCAGTTAACCGCGCTTGGTCAGCCCCATTTTTATGCGACCTTCCGCCGGGGTCAGCACGCGGGCACCCAGTCGGCTGAGGATTTCGCTGGCGCGCTCGACCAGTTGGCCGTTGGTCGCCAGTACGCCTTTGTCCAGCCAGATGTTGTCTTCCAGCCCAACCCGCACGTTGCCGCCGAGCAGCACTGCCTGAGCGGCCATCGGCATCTGCATGCGACCGATACCAAACCCTGCCCACACCGCATTGGCCGGCAGATTGTCGACCATGGCTTTCATGGTGGTGGTGTCCGCCGGCGCGCCCCACGGGATGCCCAGGCACAGCTGGAACAGCGGGTCGTCGAGCAGGCCTTCCTTGATCATCTGCTTGGCGAACCACAGATGACCGGTGTCGAAAATTTCCAGCTCGGCTTTCACGCCCAGCTCTTGAATGCGTTTGGCGCCGGCACGCAGCTGGGCCGGGGTGGACACGTAAATAGTGTCGCCATCGCCGAAGTTCAGGGTGCCGCAATCGAGGGTGCAGATTTCCGGCAGCAGTTCTTCGACATGCGCCAGGCGGGTCAGCGGGCCGACCAGGTCGGTGTTCGGGCCGAACTCCATCGGGTTCTCGCCGGCGCCGATTTCCAGGTCGCCACCCATGCCAGCGGTAAGGTTGACGATGATGTCGACGTCGGCCTCGCGGATGCGCTCCATCACTTCACGGTACAGCGCCACGTCACGGCTGAACTTGCCGGTTTCGGGGTTGCGCACGTGGCAGTGCACCACGGTGGCGCCGGCCTTCGCGGCTTCCACGGCGGCGGCGGCGATTTGTTTCGGGGTGACCGGCACGTGTGGGCTCTTGCTGGTCGTGTCGCCAGCACCGGTGAGTGCGCAGGTGATGATGACGTCGTGGTTCATGAGGCGGTTCCTTACAGGCGTGATTAGTCTGTTCGCAGCCCTGTCGGGCTGCGAATCGATGGTTCGATTGAGGGTTATTTACTGGTCAGTTTCAGGTTTTCAGCCGCGGGTTTGCCATCGAAGGTGGTCACGCCTTCGAGCCAGCGCTGTTTGTCTTGCGGGTGATCTTTCAGCCATTGCCTGGCCGATTCGAAGGCGTCCTTGTGATCCAGCAGCGGCTGCATCATCCGGCTCTCGTCTTCGGCGGAGTAAGTCAGGTTGCTCAGCAAACGACCGATGTTCGGGCACTGCTCGGTGTATTTCGGCGCGGTGACGGTCCAGACCGTGGCCATGCCTTCGTCCGGGCCGAGGGCGTCGTCACTGCCGGTGAGGTAGGTCATCTTCACGTTGACGTTCATCGGGTGCGGCGCCCAGCCGAAGAACACCACGGCCTCGTTGCGACGCACGGCGCGATCCACTGCGGCGAGCATGCCGGCTTCGCTGGACTCGACCAGTTGGAACTTGCCGAGACCGAACTGGTTCTTGGCGATCATCGCCTTGATCTGGGTATTGGCGCCTGAGCCAGGTTCGATACCGTAGATCTTGCCGCCCAACTCTTTCTCGAAATTGGCGATGTCGGCGAAGGTTTTCAGGCCCTTGTCGGCGAGGTATGTCGGTACGGCGAGGGTGGCGCGGGCGTCTTTAAGGCTTGGCGCTTCAAGCACTTTGACCTGGTTGCCATCGACGAACGGGGTGATGGTCTGGGTCATCAGCGGGTTCCAGTAACCGAGGAACAAGTCCAGACGCTGGTCGCGGATCCCGGCAAAGATGATTTGCTGGGATGCGCTGGTTTGTTTGGTGTTGTAGCCGAGGCCATCGAGCAGGACCTGGGTCATGGCACTGGTGGCGATTACGTCAGTCCAGTTCACTACGCCCATGCGCACGTTCTGGCATGAGGCGGGTTCGGCGGCCATGACACTGGCGCTCAGCAAGGCGGTACCGCTGAGTGCAAGAACACAGCTGCTGATCAGTCGTTTCATCTCAGGTTCCTCGGCAGTTCATTATTGTGGGTCCGGTCTGCATCCGGTCTTGCGGATAGCGCTCATATTTTGGCGAGTGGCTGTTGTACTCAGGCAAGGCGCCGCGACGAGTCATAGCCCGCTATGACGAGGAGCGGCAACGCAGCTTGAGGGCAACAGACGCCGCAAAAATTGAGCAGCTATTCGTAAGACCGGATGCGCCGTGCGCCGGTGATGCCAAGTTACGCAGCTACGCTCCCATGAAAGCGCACTACGGCGACCAGCTCTTGCACTGCAGCGACCTGTCCTCTTGAATGCCTGATGCAAGTGGCGTATCAACGTCCTCACGCTACCCGCCCTCACGTTACCCGCCTATCGAGTGCGCCCCATGTCCCAGGATTTCTACTTCTTGTTGATGCCGGGTTTCTCGGCCATTGGATTTATCTCGGCCATCGAACCGCTGCGGGTCGCCAACCGCTTCCGCGGCGAGCTGTATCGCTGGCATGTGTTGAGCGCTGACGGCGGCGCGGTATTGGCCAGCAACGGTATGTCGGTCAACGCCGACGCGGCGCTGGAACCGTTGAAGAAAGGCGCGATCCTGCTGGTCGTCGCAGGTTTTGAGCCGCTGAAGTTTGCCACCCCGGCGCTGGAGCACTGGTTGCGGCGTCTCGACAACGAAGGCGTGACCCTCGGCGCCATCGACACCGGCAGCTTCATCCTCGCCGAGGCCGGCCTGCTCGACGGCCATCGCCTGACCCTGCACTGGGAAGCCATCGACGCGTTCAAGGAATCCTATCCACAGCTCAGCGTCACCCAGGAGCTGTTCGAGATCGACCGCCGCCGCATCACCTCGGCGGGCGGCACCGCCTCCATCGACCTGATGCTCGACCTCATCGCCCAGGCCCACGGCCCGGAACTGGCGATCCAGGTCAGCGAACAATTCGTACTTGGCCGCATCCGCCCGCGCAAAGACCACCAGCGCATGGAAGTCGCCACGCGGTACGGCATCAGCAACAAGAAGCTCGTGCACGTGATCGGCGAGATGGAACAGCACAGCGAACCGCCGCTGAGCACGCTGGAACTGGCGGAGTCGATCAAGGTGACGCGGCGGCAGCTGGAGCGATTGTTTCGCCTGCACCTGAACGACACACCGAGCAATTTTTACCTGCGATTACGCTTGGAAAAGGCGCAGCAGTTGTTGCGGCAGACGGATATGAGTGTGCTGGAGGTGAGCATTGCGTGCGGGTTTGAATCGCCGTCGTATTTCACCCGAAGTTATCGGGCGAAGTTTGAGCGGTGTCCGCGGGAAGACCGACGTACCGCCAAAGCATGACCAGCCGAGAAACCTGTRGGAGCCGGCGGTGCGACGATTCGACTTGCCCGCGATCGCGGTGTGTCAGTCAACATCAATGTTGAAAGTGCCGGCCTCATCGCGGGCAAGTCGAATCGTCGCACCGCCGGCTCCYACAGGTTCTATGTGTTGGCGGGATTTGAGTTACTTTTTCATCAGCGCCGAGCAAGCGGCTTTAAACGCTTCATGCTGATACTTGTTCAACGTCGCCGGCAGCTGAAAATCAAACTTCTTGCTCTGCGCATTAATCATCTGTGGCGACAGCAGCGTCACCTCGCAATTCTCCAGCAGCTGAAAAACCCCTTCGATTTTGAACGTGGTTGGCCCGCCCGCAAACTCGCCTTTCTTGCTGCGCTTCTTGATCGCGATCCGGTCTATGGAGTTCTCACGCACGAACGACGCGACCTGGGCGGCAAAGACTTTGACGTTCGCCGCGTCCTCGTCATCGTCGAGGGCGATTTTCTTGGTGGCCAGCGCAACGTGGCTGAGCACTTGGTCGTCGAGGGAGGCCACGGCGATGATCGCCTCGCTGCCTTTGATTTCGATGCCGCAGACTTTCATTTCGATCCCTTTTGGGTCAGGCGGTGGAGTCTGGATGGTGGCGCAGCGGGGGCGTGAAGTCACGAATTGAGTGCTACAGGGTGGTCGACTGCCCGCGACGGTCCAGCTCGAAGACTTTGTTTTGTTGCAGGCGTTCCTTGAGCCAGCGCTCTGCTTTTCCCATTTTCCGTGTACGAGCCCAGAGCAGGTCAACCCCGATGTGCCAGTCCGTATTGGGGTAGGCGTCGAGTTGCAGTTCGACCAGTTCGCCATTGGCCAGCTCGCGTTGAATCAACTGGCGGGGCAATGTCGCCCAGCCGAGCCCTGCACGGACCATTTCCAGCAATGCCAGATAATTTTCCGCCTGCCAGATACGGGTGGAGCACAGGTACTCGCTGCTGGGAAATTTTTCGGCATGTGCACTGAATGCCAGCCGACGGTGCACGTGCAAGTCGTCGAAGTTCACGCTCTCCAGTTTCGCCAGCGCATGCTCCGGGTGACAGACATGCAGCATGATTAACTTGCCCATTTGCTGGAATTCCAGTTCCGGCGGGTATTGGGGTTGGGAGAAGGCGATCCCCAGCACCGCCTGACCCTTGGCCACAAGCTCGCTGACATCCCCATACACCGGGTGCCGAATAATCAGATCCACATATGGGAAGGCCTTTTCGAAATCCAGCAACGCCGGCATTACGGCGTTGTACGGCGTTTCGATTGCCAGAGACAGGCTGGGCTCAAGTACATCCGACAAGCAGTCGGCATGGGCCTGCAGCGTCAGGCAGCGTTCCAGAACTGACTGAGCCTGCAGTAGCATTTTGTGACCAGCTGCCGTCAGGACCGGGCTGCGAGTGGAGCGGTCGAACAGTGCCACGCCGAGGTCAGCTTCCAGATTGGAGATCGCCACACTGACGGTCGATTGAGTCT
>NZ_JBFUKU010000251.1:0-7626 GCF_056400685.1 Pseudomonas sp. P5_A12
CCCCAAGAAAACCACCACTCTTCGTTTCATGCAGCCCGCCACCGCTAAAGTAAGGGTCGGGTATCAAACCTTCGATGCCTGTGAGCTTTTCAAGAAACTGCAACATGGGCGCCGAGTTAAAAGCGTTAAAAACAGTCTTGAGGAAAGGGGGGCATTCATTGGGACTGATTTGACGTTTTAGCTGACCTTTATAGCCGCGCTCGTAGATCATTTCGTTGTTGGTTGGCTCGACTGGAAAGTGCGAGCATATACTTGCAATCAGCTCTTCGTGCAAGAAGTTATCGATAACGATGTGCGGAAATGGCGTAGCCTGAACATAGTGACTGGTCAATGAATGACCAAAGGCGCTGGCGGCGTTCTGGTCAAAATCAAGCTCCGGGGAGAGGGTGATAGGTAGTGCTTGAGTGATGGGTGCCATTACCGCTCCAATAACTTAATACAAAAATCATGGGACAACTTAAAACAGAGTCAAATGCACTGCTCGTGCAGGCTTGCTCAACTTATTTCTTGCTGCTGTCCGTGTTCAGGCGCTTAAGGATGTTATTGTACATTTTTGTTCGCCTGTGCGTCGATTCATAGCCACCAGCCGCTGCGACAGTACCAGACTGAATATGATCAAGATAACTGAATATTTTACGCGGTGATAACATTTCAACGACATAGCCAAGTTCGGTCATGCGGTCTTGGAGGGTATAACCAGGAACACGGTCATCCATCGAAAAATGCAGGCCGTGTTGTTTTATAAGTTTGCAGTTCCACAACGTACAGAAACTCTTCAAGTACACTTCCTTGTATGGCTTTGGCTCTCTAGAGCGTAATCCCAAAGAGATTTTCAGGCGTCTGAAATGGTGTTTGAACAGGCGCGAACTAAAGCGCCAAAGAGTTCTGGTGGCTCCACGATTTAATTGCTCTACACAACCGACGGCTACGACTTTTTTATCTTTAATGCATTTATTCATCATCATCGGAAAAACGTTTTTATCGAAAACAAATGTATCTGTATGCATGAGGAATAAATAATCAGTTTCAACTCGCTCCAAAACCAGGTCAAGTGCTTTGCCATGCGCGATATGGCCTGGCTCCGGTTCAGAAATAGAACGCTCGATTAAATTAATCCAGTCAAGCGATCTCAAATACTCAGTGCTTTCATCGGCGGAATAGTTATCAACCACCCATATCGGGACACTTCCACCCACATGCTGGTGCAATAGGTCTAAACATATCTTGGTAATTTCTGGTGTCTTGTAATTTACTATCACTATGCTAAATGCATTAGAGTTGTCAGCCGACAAATTAGCACTACTCATCGTTTAGGCACTCAAGGTATTATAATTAGACGCAGAGATAATTGAGCTTGTATCCAGTTGCCGCTTATATCTTCGCGCATGATTTCGCATAACTATAAAACCTGATCTGTTAAGTCGATTTTTCATACGCTGAATAGCCATAGCTAACTCAACGCCTGATGGAGAGGAGCAAATGCGAATTTCATCTTATAAGGATCCACTCTACAGGTAAATATCCGTGAGTTAATTTGTCAGATCGGAAGGCTGGTCAGGTGAGCTTCTTGGGACGGCGTACTACATCTCCCTCTGTGGCGAGGAGCCAGCCTTCGCCACAGAGGGGCGCGCTTACTCCTTCAGCTCAACGTGATCCAACGCCTGATTCACCGCCAATTCCCCCAACATCACCACTTGCGTAATCCCCAGTAAAGTCTTGCGGTGTGAGTTGTCCAGTAACGCCGCAAAATTGCTGAGCATGGTGGTAGCCGATCCCAGAGATTCGCTGGCATTGGCCAGCAGGGATTCGGTGTTGTACTTTGGGTTGGCGAGGAACATGGGGTCGGGTTCGTGGGTACTGGCCATGATTTGGGCAGCCGGATTGAGGTAGTGGTCCAGGGCGCGCTCGGCGGCTTCGTGGAATTTTTTCGAATCGAGGGATTCGTAGGGGGATGCCGGATCGGTTTCCGGTGGGTTGGGTGTTGGTTTAATCATAGATGAAACTCCGATGCTACTTAAACGGAGCCATCACCCTCTCGCTACCAAACGGAGGGTGGCGGCCATACGAAGGTTGGTAGACCGGGCATCGGAACCGGCGCCCCCGAAGGAGCCCTGCGCATGGCCACCATAAAAACTCAGTCCTGAAAAAGGACCGCTGAAGGTGACGCTATGCGTCGATGCTGCGGGTCTACCAAACCCGATCACTKTTTTTCAGTGACCCAGCCACGATAGAACCCGTGCCCTGGACGCACAAGCCGGCGAATTCTGTCTTACCCGTAGGCGATGACGCAAGGCGTTGTAGCCTTTGGGTGGTAACAGGAGGCTTCATTTAAACAGGCAAGATTCTTGTTGTTTAAACGCCAGCAAAGTAGAGGCAAATCTCTCGCTGAGTCGCTCACACGAAATCGCTGTGGGAGCGAGCCGGCTCCGGGCGGCGGGCGCCTGATGATCGCGCTTTATTTTTTTATTTCCGTGGGTGTGCAGAGGGTGTGAATCTGGAACTGGACCCCTCCGAGTGATTCCTTGATCTGATCGGCTGCGTGCTGACACGCCTCCATACTCTTGTACTCCGCATGGTCGACCGCTGTAGCGGGCTGTGCGCCGTTGGTGCCAAGAATGACCCAGAGAATGAAGTTCATGATGCCCCCGACCTTCTATGTAGGTGATTGAGTCTAGCCATAGATTGATGACTGCCGCCAAAGCACCTTAATGATGGACTGCTCAGCGCTCATGGCGCAGCGCGTCAACCACTACACCAAACGCTGACGAGTGCTCACGGCGGTTAGGGTAGTAGAGATGGTAGCCAGAAAAAGGTTGGCACCAATCCTCCAGTACCCGCACAAGACTTCCGTCGGCAACCTCCTTCGACACCATATCTTCTGGCAAGAAACCCAACCCGCAACTCGCCACGGCAGCGCGCAGGATCGGTCCACTGCTGTTGAACGTCCATTGTCCTTCGACGCGAGCCTTGAGTTCGTGACCGTCCTTTTCAAAATCCCATTGCAGGAGGCTTCCGTGAGTAGGCAGACGTAGATTGATGCAATTATGGTCCGCGAGATCGCCAGGCACTTTCGGTGCAGGCCGCCGCTTGAAGTACTCCGGGGAGCCCACTACCGCCATGCGTAATTGAGGGCCAACCGGAACGGCAATCATGTCCTTGGCAACTTGATCACCCAGACGCACTCCTGCGTCGTAGCGCTGTGCGACGATGTCAGAGAGTGCATAGTCGACGGTGATTTCCACTTTGATATCCGGGTAGTCGGGAAGAACCTTCAACAACTTCGGCCAAAGTATGTTGTTCGCCGCATGTTCGAATGCTTGAATCCGCACGTTGCCTGCCGGGGTGTCGCGAAACTCACTGACCGCGGCCAGTTCGAGTTCAATTTCGTCGAAGCGCGGCGCCATGGTTTGGCTTCGGTGGGAGAGACGCTGCGCGTGGTTCGGGTCAGCAGGCGGACACCGAGCCGGGTTTCGAGTGCACGCATGGTGTGGCTCAACGCGGACTGCGAGACGCCGAACTGTGCGGCGGCGCGGGTGAAGCTGCCTTCGCGGGTGATGACCACGAAGGCTTGCAGGTCGTTAAGATTGGCTCGGGACATTGATGAGAACCTCTCATGAGGAGCACGGGATTATCCCATGTAATCATGTCCCGCCTGCGGCGTGTCAAATGAACAGCGAATTACAGAGTTCTTGCGTAGAAGCCTGTCAACTTGCCGACAGYGGCGTCGACATACTGGGGCATCCAGTAGGTTTCGATATGGGTTGCGCCGTCGATAATGAACAATTCCTTGTCCTGGGTGCCCGTGGCTTTGGGGAATGCATCCTGGGTCATGTACAGGCTGTCGGCCTTGCTGCCCGCAATCATCAGCAACGGCTGATTAATCAGTTCGATCTGGTTGATGGCGTCAAAGCGCATCAGATCCAACAGGCTGCTCGTGGTGTATTTGAAGGTCGAGTTAGGGTGCGCATGCGTCCTCCAGTAGTACTCGTAACCTTGGCGATACAAGTCGAACGGCAGTTTGGCGATCTGCTCGTCGGTGAGGTTGGCATCACCCGAATAGAGCACTTCACCGCCGGCCGCTTCCTGGGCGCGGGCTGCGGAAGCCTGTTGCAGGCGTTGTTGGATCGAGTCCAGTTGAGAGTCGTTGTAGCCATTGCGACGCACCCGTCCTGAATTGAACATGCTCACCGTCGCCACCGACTTGAATCGCTTGTCGGTTTGCGCTGCGGCCAACGAGTAGCCACCRCCGCCGCAGATGCCGAGCAGGCCCACGCGTTTCCCATCAACACCCGCGTACTGAGTGATGAAATCCGCCATGCCGTGGATATCTTCGATGCGGTTCACGGGCTTGTCGATGCTGCGCGGTTGTCCGCCACTTGCGCCCTGATACGCGGCATCTGCGGTAATCGTGATATAGCCCTGCTCAGCCAGTCGCTGCGCATACAAACCCGCCACCTGCTCTTTCACCCCGCCGTTCGGATGCGCCACCACCACCGTTGGATAGACCTTCTTCGCATCGTAATTGGCTGGGGTGTAGACGTTGGCAGCAATGTCCAGGCCATTGAGTTTGTAGGTGACCGGATGGATATTGACCTTGCCGGGCTCATTGCTGGTCATTGCGCCGTCGTAAGCCAGCGTAAACGGGTTTTTTTTGTAATCTGCGGCTCCGGCCTCGCCAGTAGAAATGCCAACCATAGCCGCCATGAGTGTTGCCTTCAAAAATGTGTTTCTCATGTGATGCTCCTGAGCACTAAAAATGCAACCGCGTACTTCTCGTCAGTCCAGCTTTTTCTCTGCGAGGAATTTGGACACGAGGTCCGCGATCTGTACGTTGTTCAAATCCGACATGGGGAAGTGGGTATTGCCCTTGATACCCATCTCCGGCAAGTGGATCAGCTTCACGTCGCCGCCATGCTGGTTGACGGCATCGCGCCATAGCCGGGCCATCGTGAGTCGGGCGCGCCAACTGTCCTGGGCAGGCAAGTCGATGGCCTGCTCCGGGATGTTGTCGCCGTAAAGGACAAGGATCGGAATGCGCGTCAGCGCCATGAACTGCGCCATCGGCACCGCCGTCCCCTGCACCGTGTCAAACGCGCTGGGAATCGGCGCGGGTAATTCACCCTCCGGGAACACGAAACTGCTGCCCGGTTCGAAGGCCACAATGGCCTTGACCTTGTTGTTCTTGATCGCCGTCAGCCAACCCGGCCCGCCACCCTGCGAATGAGTGAACAGAATGCCGGGGCCGATTCTGTCGAAGACCGCCGACACGCCATCAGAAACCACGTCCATGTCGAACGGCCCGGTGTTCGGCGTCATCGCGCGGAAAAACTGGCCGCGCGTGTGCGCATCCCGGGCAACCTGCACACCGTCGAAATAGTCGGGCCACAAGCCGATGCGGAACTGGTTGAACCAGAGTTGCTCGTCCGGCACAGGCTTGATCGTCGCCTCGACCATGCTGCGCCCGGCATCGCCACGACGCGGCTGGTCGATCAGGTACACGCCGAACTGGCGGCGCAGGAAGATGTTCTGGAAGCCTTCGCGGCCATCAGCGGTGGTTTCCCAGGTCTTGGAGAATTGGCCTGCGCCGTGCCACATGACAATGGGCAGCTTTCGGGCATCGACCGGGATTTGGTAGAAGGTGTAGGCATGGTCACCGTGATAGGTCTGGCCATCAGGCAACATGGGTTTACGTGGGTCGAATGTGCCCGGTGCTGTGGTCATCGTCCCGCCCGCGGCGAAACTGCCTTGCTCCTGAATCATCAAGGGGGCGACGACACGGCTTGACTCACTGGCATGGGCCGCACCGGCGGCAAGCAGGCTCATCAGGGCCATGCTCCGCAGATTTTTTCCAGTCTTCATATCAACCTCCCGAGGCAGTCAGTGCATATGTCAGTGCTGTACTTGCCCGTTTGGCGGAGTGTTCATCCCCTCGCTCGGCCAGAACCTCGCTGACCTGGCGCAGTTGTGCCTCGCTCAGTCCTACCCGCATGCTCGCTCGCATGTGCGAGCGCAACTGCGACTCCACACCCGGCGTGGCGGCCAAAGCCCCGACGGTTGCCAGCTCACGGCTTTGCCAGTCGAGGTTGTCGCGCTCGAAGATGTCGCCGAACAAATGGGCTTGTAAAAACTGGTTGATGACAGGCGCGAAATCGAACACCGGCCCCTTGACCGGGCCACCTGAGATACGGGTTTGATTGGCCGCTCCTGCTGCAAGCAAGGCCTCTCCTGTTGGAATGGCACGGCTGGGTTCACGTCCAGGCGCGTCGTGGATGCCTCGCTCTTTGCGTGCTTGCACGACGTTCATCAGCTCACTCAGTGCATTCAAGCTGCGCGGAAAACCGACATAGGCGTAGAGCTGCGTCAGGATTTCCTTGGCCTCGCTGACCGTCAGGCCGGCATCCAGACCTTGGTTCAACGCAGCGTTGAGCGTGGGCATGTCGCTAGTGGCCATTAAGGCTGCGATCAGTGGGATGGCCTGTTGCTTGGCCGACAGCGTGTCTGAAACGGGTTGTGTGTTGCTCACGGTTTGCGCTGCCAAGGCTTTCTGAGCGACAACGCTCGACCCTTCGTACTGCGCCTCTGAGACCTTTTCCGCCCAAGTGACGGTTTTGCCGTCTTCGGCTTCAGCGATTGCAATGTGGGTCATACCGTTGGCGGCAGTAGCTCCATGCCAGTGGCGTGTTTGCGGCGGGATCCAGACGATGTCACCCGGATGGATTTCCTGACGTGGGCCGCCCTCTTGCTGCACGTAGCCGACGCCGGCAGTGACAATCAGCGTTTGCCCCAGCGGATGGGTATGCCACGCCGTGCGCGCACCGGGTTCGAAGGTCACCGTGCCGCCGCCGATGCGGGCTGGGTGATCACCCTTGAACAGGCCATCAACACGTACCGTGCCCGTGAAGTTTTCTGCTRYGCCCTTCACTGAGGGCTGAGAGCCTGCACTGCTGATCCGGATTTCGCTGGAGGCCTGGGCGCAGGTTTCTCCGGCCAAGAGCGACAACGCAACAAGTGGGGCAATCAGGGGGTTCATCAATGGAGCTCCTAAAGGGGGTGAGTCGACAGCAAGGCAGAGGAGAAACGCGCGTTAGCGTGTGAGAGGGCTGTCGCTCAACGCGTTCCATGGTTTTGCGTTCCTGTTCACCCTCCATGACGAAACCATCCATCACCTTGGCCTTGGGCGCATGGCTTTGGAGAACGGAACAGTTTTTGGTGCACTCAGGTCACGCCGGCCTGATGCATTACCGCTGCGCAAACAGTAAGCGAGCTAAGGGATGGGCACTAGACGGATAAATCGGCAAGGGTTCATGAGGTACATTCATCAGTCTGGTCGTGGCGCGTGAATTCAGTACTGAGATGACCGGGCGCTCGACCAGCCATCGATCAGTTAAGCCTTAACGCGAACCGTAGCAGCTGGCGAAGCCTGCGTTCGACTGCGTAGCAGTCGTAAAACATGAGTTTGCGGTCTGCCTGAAACACCGCATCAGCTGATTTCACGACTGCTACGCAGCCGGACGCAGGCTTCGCCAGCTGCTACGGTTCGCGTTAAGGCTTAACTGATCGATGGCTGGTCGAGCGCCCGGTCATCTCAGTACTGAATTCACGCGCCACGACCAGACTGATGAATGT
>NZ_JBFUKU010000252.1:0-7597 GCF_056400685.1 Pseudomonas sp. P5_A12
CTTCGGGTTATGAGCCCGACGAGCTACCAGACTGCTCCATCCCGCGTCTGTGTGTCGGCATTCTACAGAGGATCGCCGGGGTGTCAACCTTCAATATGGGAAAAACCTCTTCCTGTTCAACCGCTTAGCCTGAAATRAAAATGGGGTGGATGGCTGAAAGGCAGGTGTGGCAAGGCTTTCAGCTCTATTGGCGGGTTGCATTCGATTGAAAAAATAAATCTATAACGTACTTTCCTACAGGTGAAAAAGAACATTCCGAGTACTGGTGCTATATACAGGTGTCGGTGAGATACTGCTTATCCGACTCGCCTACGCTCCTTTTCTTCGTCATGAACTGCGCTTTTATATGACCCAGCGAAAAATCATCCACGTTGACTGTGACTGCTTCTACGCCGCCATCGAGATGCGTGACGATCCGCGCCTGGCCGGTAAACCGTTGGCAGTGGGTGGTTCGGCGGATCGACGGGGAGTGATCGCGACCTGTAACTATGAAGCGCGGGCCTATGGCGTACGGTCGGCCATGTCGTCTGGGCATGCATTAAAGCTGTGCCCGGACCTGACCATCGTCAAACCGCGCATGGAGGCTTATAGAGAAGCGTCGAAGGAAATTCACACGATCTTTCGCGATTACACCGACATGATCGAACCGCTATCCCTTGATGAGGCCTACCTCGACGTGTCGGACAGCGCGCAGTTCGGTGGCAGTGCTACGCGCATCGCCCAAGACATTCGTCGACGAGTGTCCAACCAGTTGCATATCACCGTGTCGGCCGGTGTGGCGCCGAACAAATTTCTGGCCAAGATCGCCAGTGACTGGAAAAAGCCCAACGGCTTGTTCGTCATCACCCCGGATCAAGTGGAAGACTTTGTCAGCGGCTTGCCGGTGAGCAAGTTGCACGGTGTGGGCAAAGTCACTGCCGACAAGCTGGGCAGGCTCGGCATCGTTGATTGCTCGCATTTACGCGACTGGGACAAATTGGCGCTGGTGCGCGAATTCGGCAGTTTCGGCGAACGACTCTGGAGTCTGGCCCGTGGGATCGATGAGCGTTTGGTCCATAACGACAGTCGTCGGCAGTCGATCAGTGTTGAAAACACCTATGACGTGGACCTGCCGGATCTGGTGAGCTGTCTGGATAAACTGCCCGAACTGTTGGAAACCCTGGCGGGCCGCATGGCGCGAATCGACAGCAGCTATCGGCCGGGCAAGCCGTTCGTCAAAGTGAAATTCCATGACTTTACCCAGACCACGCTGGAGCAGGCCGGGGCAGGGCGGGATTTGGGGAGCTATCAACTGTTACTGACCCAGGCGTTCAATCGCGGCGCAAAGCCTGTGCGGTTGTTGGGGGTTGGGGTCAGGCTTGAGGATTTGCGGGGCGGGTTTGAACAGATGGAGTTGTTTGAGCGGTAGATTTGTAGTGAGTTTGAGGACCTCATCGCGGGCAAGCCCGCTCCCACAATGGATCTATGCAACACCGTAGATCCCTGTGGGAGCGGGCTTGCTCCGGGCGGCGTTCCGACGATGCTTTTAAGCCTTAATTCGGTCCCGGATCCGCCACCAATCGCCCGGCATCCTTGGTCAACGACTTGAGGAATTCGGTCTGCAACTCGGGGTCGTTGCGCGTCAGTTCGATCAGGCTTTGCTCCAGTTCGCTGGCTTCTTCTTCCAGACCCAGTTCCGACAGGCGCTTGACCCGGTGTACCCACTGGCTCACTTCGTCGTCTTCAAGGTCATCATAAATCAGCCCGTGGGCTTCGAGCAGCTTGCCACGCAAAGAACTGCTGACTTCCAGGGCCGTGTTGGTGCGCACATCGTCGTTGCCATCTTTGACGCTGATCAGCAGGCGGCTCAAATGATTGATGTCATGTTCGGCAAACGGGCTGTCCAGCAGATTCACGCGCAAAATGCCGTTTTTGTCGGTGCTCAGCTCGAACGTTTCCTTGCCGGCCTTGACCTCCACCGGACGCTCGCTCCAAGGCAGGCTCGAGTATTCGGTGCGTTTGTCGAGCTGAACCTCGTCGATGCCGGCCAGGTTTTGCTGTGCACGACCGTGAGACTGCACGTTCATGAACGGATTAAGCCCGGCGAAACCGTAGTTCAGCCAATCCTTGGTCACGCTGTCCGGCAGGTTGCCAAGCGTAAACACGTTGACCACGTTCGCGCCGACACCGGCCACTACAGCCACCGCGCCCAGCGGGATCTCATAGACCTCCCGCCAAGGTTGGTAAGGTGTGTAGCGATCATAGTTGCGAGTGACTTCGAACTCGGTGACTTCGAACGTCTTCTGCTCGTGGATTTTCACCCGACGTTGCGGCAGATCAAGCACCTTGGGATCGCCGACATCGATCTGCAGGCTGTGATCGAGCAATTTGCGCTCGACACGTTCCTCGTGCTCGCTGCGTTGCGACATCTGATTGGCGCAGCCGCTGACCAGCAGGGTGCCGCACAGGGCGGCACCACCGAGGCCTAAGGTGTTTCGCTTGAACATGACTTCTCTATCTGGTGTCAGCGGCGGATACGGGCCTGGAGGAAAGACAGCACGTCAGCGACCGGCAGCGCTTGCGCTTCAGGTTCGGTGCGGCTCTTGTATTCCAGATTGCCTTCGGCAAGGCCACGATCACTGACCACGATCCGGTGAGGAATGCCGATCAGCTCCATGTCCGCGAACTTGATGCCCGGGCTGGTCTTCTTGTCGCGGTCGTCCAGCAGAACTTCGAAGCCGGCTGCAGTCAGTGCTGCATAGAGCTTGTCGGTGGCTTCGCGAACCTGTTCGGTTTCGTAGCGCAGTGGCACCAGCGCAACCTGGAACGGCGCAAGGGTGTCGCTCCAGATGATCCCGTTGGCGTCGTTGTTCTGCTCGATGGCGGCCGCCACCACGCGGGAAACGCCAATGCCATAGCAACCCATTTCCAGGGTGACCGGCTTGCCGTTCTCGCCCAGCACTTCGCACTTCATCGCTTTGCTGTACTTGTTGCCCAGCTGGAAGATGTGCCCGACTTCGATGCCGCGCTTGATTTCCAGCGTGCCCTTGCCGTCAGGGCTTGGGTCGCCGGCGACAACGTTACGCAGGTCAGCGACGGTTGGGACGGGCAGATCACGCTCCCAGTTCACGCCGAAGTAGTGTTTGTCGTCGATGTTGGCACCAATGCCGAAGTCGCTCATCAGCTCGACGGAGCGGTCAATGATGATCGGCAGTGGCAGGTTCAACGGGCCCAGGGAACCGGCGCCGGCGCCAATGGCGTCGCGCAGTTCGCTTTCGGACGCCATGACCAGCGGGCTGGCAACGCCTGGCTGGTTGGCCGCCTTGATTTCGTTCAGTTCGTGGTCGCCGCGGATGATCAGGGCAATCAGCTTGCCTGGCTCTTCAGCGTGAACTACCAGGGTCTTGATGGTCTTTTCGATCGGCAGGTTGAAGCCTTCGACCAGTTGCGCAATGGTCTTGGCGTTCGGGGTGTCGACCAGGCTCAATTCTTCAGCCGGGGCTGGACGCGAGGTTTCCCGTGGCACGGCTTCGGCTTTTTCGATGTTCGCTGCGTAGTCGGAACCGTTGCTGAAGACGATGTCGTCTTCGCCGGACTCGGCCAGTACGTGGAACTCGTGGGAGCCGGCGCCGCCGATGGAGCCGTTGTCGGCTTCTACAGGGCGGAATTTCAGGCCCAGACGGGTGAACACGTTGCAGTAAGCCTGGTGCATGCGGTCGTAGGTGACTTGCAGCGAAGGCTGGTCAGCGTGGAACGAATAGGCGTCCTTCATGATGAATTCACGGCCGCGCATCAAACCGAAGCGTGGGCGGATTTCATCACGGAATTTGGTCTGGATCTGGTACAGGTTGATCGGCAGCTGTTTGTAGCTGCTCAACTCGTTGCGCATCAGATCGGTGATTACTTCCTCGTGGGTCGGGCCCGCGCAGAAGTCGCGACCATGGCGATCCTTGAAGCGCAGCAATTCCGGGCCGTACTCTTCCCAGCGACCGGATTCCTGCCACAACTCAGCCGGTTGTGTGCTCGGCATCAACACTTCAAGAGAGCCGGCGGCGTTCATTTCTTCACGAACGACGGCTTCGACCTTGCGCATCACTCGCAAGCCCATCGGCAGCCAGGTGTAGAGGCCCGAGGCGAGTTTGCGGATCATGCCCGCGCGCAGCATCAGCTGATGGCTGATGACGACCGCGTCGGAAGGCGTTTCTTTCTGTGTGGCGAGCAAAAATTGACTGGTGCGCATGGTTGGCCGTTGTCGGTTGCTGATGACGAGAAATGACGGAGCATTGTACGGGCGAGATCCGCTGGCGTACAGGCATGCGGTCGGTGGTGTGGCAGGAGGGCGGGAATCACACCGCCCTTTGCGATGATTCCTACGATTCTTCGACGATCTGGGTCGGAACCGGCTCTGGCGTCGGTGTCGGACCTGCGCGACGACTCTCCTGATACCAGTGGAGGGCGATCAACAGGAGTGTCGGTACGCCGAGCAAGGCGGTGATCAAGAAGAAATTGTGATAGCCGAACTTCTCGACCATGACCCCCGAGTAGCCGCCGATCAGGCGTGGCAGCAGCAGCATGATCGAGCTCAGCAGGGCATACTGAGTGGCGGAGAACTTGAGGTTGGTCAGGCTCGACAGGTAGGCGACGAACGCCGATGTCGCAAGGCCGGAGCTGAAGTTGTCCAGGGAAATGGTGAGGATCAGCATGTTCAAGTTGGCGCCCATGTCGGCGAGCATCAGGAACAGCAGGTTAGTGCCGGCCGACGAAATGCCGCCGATCAGCAGAATCGGCAGGATGCCGAAGCGCACAATCAGCAGGCCGCCCATGCCGGCGCCGACCAGGGTCATGATCAGGCCGAAGACTTTACTGACCCCGGCAATCTGATCCTTGGTGAAACCTTGATCGATATAGAACACGTTGGCCATGACGCCCATGACGGTATCGGACATCCGGTAGGTGGCGATCAGGCCCAGCAGCAGGAAAGCTTGCCAGCGATACCGCGTAATGAAGTCGTTGACCGGTGTCAGCACCGGTGCCAGGCCGCGCCGGCCCAGGGTCGACAGACACATGGCGGTCAACAGGATGTAGAGGATCGCCCGCAGGAGCGCCCGGTCTTCGAGTACCAGGTCGAGCAGGCTCACACCTTCGAACAGCACGCTGGCGAAGTCGGTGTAATAGAGCTGAGTGAACATGGCGGGCACGGACACCAGCAAAACGATCAGCACAAACACTGACGCCAGTTGATGCGCAAAGCTGTAGCGACCGGCCTGCAACTGAGTGCGCAATGGTACGGGCGGCTCGCGCATGAACAGGCAGGTGACCAACGCCGGAATCATCAGCGCCCCGAACAGTATGTAAGTGCCCGCCCACGCCGAATGCTGATAATTGAAACCGGTGGAGCCGAAGCCCTCGGCGAAGAACAGTGCGCCGGCGGTCGCAAGCAGCGCGGCGATCCGATAACCCGACATATAGCTGGCGGCGAGTGCCGCCTGGCGATTGTCTTCGGCGATTTCCAGACGATAGGCGTCGACCGCAATGTCCTGCGTCGCCGAAGCGAAGGCGACGACCACCGCGATGGCGATCAGCCAGGACAAATGCTTTTGTGGGTCGCAAAAGCCCATGCCGACCAGGCCGAGGATCACCAGCGCCTGCGATAGCACCAGCCAGGAACGTCGTCGCCCCAGCTTGCCGAGAAATGGCAGGCGCCATTGATCGAGCAGGGGCGACCAGACCCATTTAAAGGCGTAGGCCAGGCCAATGAGGCTTGCATAGCCGATGGTTTCGCGAGCTACACCTGCCTCGCGAAGCCAGACGGAAAGCGTCGAAAACACCAGCATGTAGGGCAGGCCGGCGGCGAAACCAAGCAGCAACAACACGAGCGTCGATGGGCTGGCATAGGCGGCGAGCGCGGCGCGCCAGGTTTTACGGGGCATGGGCTGGAGTCTGCCTCAAGAATTACGGAAACAAAGCGCGCACTCTAACCGCTGTGCTCTACCGGGCGCCAGCCATGGCGCTGAATATCAACACGATTGTTCTGGATACTGACACCTTCCGAGCGCAATCGCGCGCGCTGCTCATCCCCTGAAGGGCTGCCCACAGGCAGGCTGATCCGACCGCCGGCACCGAGAACCCGATGCCAGGGCAGTTTGGTGTCACCCGGCAATTGGCTCAGCGTGCGTCCGACCCAGCGGGCCGCGCGACCGAGTCCGGCCAGCTCCGCAAGTTGACCATAGCTCACCACTTTGCCTTCAGGCACTTGGGCCAGGGTCAGGTAAAGCGCCGTGCGTCGGATTTGCGCCGCACTTTCGGTTTCAGAGGCTGGTTCGGTCACGTCCGCAATTCCTGAAAAAAGGTCGCATTGCCGTTTGTAGAGTAAATCCCGGGTCGCTTCTTGAGAAATGAACTCAATAGAAATAGTCGGGTCAGTCCTTGCTAGGGTCTTATTCCTAAGGATAATGCCGACTTTTTTTCGCAAACTTGAGTCTGTTTTTGCTTATGTTGTCCAGAACACTGCTTTGCCTCGCTGTCCTGAGTGCTTCCACGCCTTTGCTTGCCGATACGGTCTGGTTGAAGAACGGTGACAAGTTGAGCGGCAAGATCACGTTATTCGATGGCGGCAAATTAGTGATCCAGACCGAGTACGCCGGTGCGGTCCCGATCGACTGGAAGCAGGTCAAAACCCTCGAAAGCGATCAGGAGTTGCTGGTCAAGCAGGATGCGTACACGGGCGAGAAGGCCAAATCGCTGCATGCCGCAGGCGATGGCAAGGTGACGCTGGAAAATGGCGAGGCTCCCAGGACGGTGGAGCTGGCCAGTATCCAGCAGATTCTCAAGCCCAAGCCAGTGGTCGAAGATCTGGTATGGAAGGGGAACATCGACGCGGCGCTGGATTACCAGCGGGCGGAAAACGACACCGACGACTACAACATCGACTTCAAGACGACTGCGCGCCATGGCAAATGGCGGCACACGGCGGAAGGTGAGTACAGCCGCGAATTCCAGGATGACGTCGTTACGACTGACAACTGGCGAGCTGAATACTCGCTCGACCGCTTCCTGACCGAGAAATGGTTCTGGCAGGGTCGGGCAGTCTATAAGCGCGACAAAGTGGAAAACCTCTCTCGTCAGCGTACCCTCGGTACCGGTCCGGGTTACCAGTTCTGGGATAACGAATTGGGCGAATTCTCCTTGGGCTCGCTGGTCAATCGTACGGACTATGAGTTCACCGACGGCAGCAAGGATAACTTCTATGCGCTGGCGATGACGTGGGATTACAAACGCTACCTGATTGGCAAGAAAGTGGAATTGTTCACCAATGGCGAAGTGGGCAAGCCATTGTCAGACGTGGCCAATTACGCGCTCGATACGGAAATGGGCTTGCGCTACAAGGTGACCGAATGGGCCTCGCTTAATCTGAAAGCCGAGCGAGACGTCGTCAGCGGTACCGAAGACGCTGATCTGGACCAGGTCCGCTACACCGCAGGGTTTGGCGTGGCCTGGTAAGCATAAAAAAATCGCAGCCATGGGCTAATGCCGATCAGTTAAGCCGAACCGCACTTTGTAGCAGCTGGCGAGGCCTGCGTTCGGCTGCGMAGCAGTCGTGCAATCAGACGATGCGGTG
>NZ_JBFUKU010000253.1:0-7530 GCF_056400685.1 Pseudomonas sp. P5_A12
CCGCAAAACCGAGGCCTTGCAGTCCGACGCTGTCTATCACCCGGCCGCCGACCATGGCGCCCAGGCCGATGCCGAGGTTGGCTCCGGCGATGTTCAGCGATGCAGCGAACGCCGGCGCCTCGGGCGCCGCCTTCATCAGGCGAACATGACTGACCAGAAACAACGCCGCCTGTGTCACACCCCAAATACCCATCGCCGCCGCCAGACCGAGGGGCGAATGAATGTTCGGCACCAGCGCCACCAGGCCGGCAATCATGAACGCGCAGAACATCACCGAAGCGATCAGCGGATGACGATCCACTGCGCGGCCGCCCAGCGAGTTACCGATCAGCCCGACCGCGCCAAAGCCCATCAGGCACCAGCCGACCACCGTGCCGTCGAAACCGGCCAGGCGTTCAAGAATGTCCGCCAGGTAGGTGTACGCGGTAAACATGCCGCTGAAGACCACGATCGATAGCAGCACATGACCCACCATCAGCGGGCTGCGCAGGATTTTGAATTGCGATCGGAAACTCACCTGATGCTGGTGCAGATCGGTTTTCGGCAGGTAGATAAACAACAGCAAGGCTTTGGCAAAGGCAATTACCGCGAGAATGCCGAAGGCGCTGCGCCAGCCGAACGCGTCGGAAATCAGCGTGCCCACCGGAATGCCGAATACCGTGGCGCAGACAATGCCGAAGCCGATCTTGGCGATGGCGCGCCCCGCGTAGTCGGGGCCGACAATGTCCACCGCCGTTTCACTGGCCAATGCCCAGAACACCGGCAACCCGAGTGCGGGAATCAACCGGGCAAATGCCATGACCCAGATATTCGGCGCAAACGCCGCAAGGGTGTTGGCCAGACCGAACATGATCAGCACCGAGATAAACAGCTTGCGCCGTTCAAACCGCGCGAAGTACGCGGTCAGGAACGGCCCGAAGGCCGCGACGGTAAAGGCAAACAAGGTCACCAGCAAACCCGCTTGCGGGATGCTGACTTCAAGATCTCGGGCAATCGCCGGCAACAGGCCGACGATGACGAATTCCGTGGTCAGCACCGTGAAACCGGCGGCAGACAACAGAAGAATGGGCAACAGCATGCACAACTCCAGAAAACGACGACACCAGCGAATAGCCCGGAGGCCCGCTGGCAGACTTGAAAATGAGGAGGGCGAATCTTAACAGAGTGTTTCCAGACAGGGTTGCACGAACCTGTTTATCTCGTTGTTTGCACAGGTGGCATATCGTCACAGGCCTGAAAGATCGGTCCTGCGCTGTGATAAAATCCGCGCCCTGAAAAACGTACACCCTGTGGTTAATGCCGATCAGTTCAGCCATTTTTGCGCAACGCAATTGTTGTAGCAGCTGGCGTAGCCTGCGTCGGCCGGTCCGCGCTCGGGCGCAGCAGTCGTGAAATCAGACAATACGGTGTTTCAGGAATACCGCAAACTCAGGTTTTACGACTGCTGCACAGCCGGACGCAGGCTTCGCCAGCTGCTACGGATCGCGTCATGGCTTAACTGATCAGCGTTACATCCAATGGTTCCTTTTCGGTTTCCAGCCTGCGGCCTGCCCTGTTTGTTGCTGCACACCTGCGAAACCCTGCACTGATAAAAAATCAGAGATGACGTTTAATGAACGCACCATCCCCTTCGCTATTGCAACGCCTGAAACGCTTGAGTCTGGTCACGCAAATCATCATCGGCCTGATCGCCGGGATTGCCTTGGCGCTGTTCGCGCCGGACGTGGCCAAGTCCTGCGCCTTCATCGGCAAAGTGTTTGTCTCGGCACTGAAAGCCGTCGCGCCGATTCTGGTGTTCGTGCTGGTCATGGCGTCGATCGCCAACCATAAGCACGGCCAGGAAACCCACATCCGGCCGATTCTGTTTTTGTATTTGCTGGGGACGTTTGCCGCCGCCGTGGTCGCGGTGGTAGCCAGCATGATGTTCCCGTCGAGCCTGGTGCTCGCCACCCATGACGTCGCGGTCACCGCGCCGGGTGGCATCGGCGAAGTCCTGCAGAGCCTTCTGCTGAGCGTGGTCGATAACCCGGTCAGCGCGCTGATGAATGCCAACTTTATCGGCATCCTGGCCTGGGCCATCGGCATGGGCGTCGCCATTCGCCATGCCGGCGACACCACCCGTGAAGTGCTGGGGGACTTGTCCAACGGCGTGACGCTGATCGTACGGCTGGTGATTCGCTTCGCACCGCTGGGAATTTTCGGCCTGGTGGCCTCGACCCTTGCCACCTCCGGCTTCGGCGCCTTGATCGGCTATGCGCATTTGTTGGCGGTGCTGCTCGGCTGCATGCTGTTCGTGGCACTGGTGATGAACCCGATCATCGTGTTCTGGAAGCTACGTCGCAACCCGTATCCGCTGGTGCTGACCTGCCTGCGCGAGAGCGGAATTACTGCGTTTTTCACTCGCAGTTCGGCGGCAAACATTCCGGTCAACCTGGAGTTGAGCAAGCGTCTGGGCCTGCATGAAGACACCTACTCGGTGTCGATCCCGCTGGGCGCGACCATCAACATGGCCGGCGCGGCGATCACCATCACTGTGCTGACCCTGGCGGCAGTGCACACCCTGGGCATCGCCGTGGACATTCCGACCGCGATTCTGCTGAGCGTCGTCGCGGCAATCTGCGCCTGTGGCGCTTCGGGCGTGGCGGGTGGTTCGTTGCTGTTGATTCCACTGGCGTGCAGCCTGTTTGGCATCCCGAGCGAGATTGCCATGCAAGTGGTGGCGGTCGGTTTCATTATCGGTGTGTTGCAGGATTCGGCGGAAACCGCGCTGAACTCGTMTACTGACGTGCTGTTCACCGCTGCGGCTTGCTTGGGTGAAGAAGAAAAAGCCCAGCGAGTGGCCTAACCCAAATCCCCTGTGCGAGCCTGCTCGCGATAGCGTCGTCACATTCAATATCAATGTTGACAGACACAATGCCATCGCGAGCAGGCTCACTCCCACAGGGGGCAGTGGTGTTGGTCAAGAATGCTGGCACATGAAAAAGCCCCCGCAACCAATAGCTGCGGGGGCTTTTTTGTACCCGGACGGTTTAGAACGCGCCCATGTAATCACGCTTGCCCACTTCCACACCGTTGTGACGCAACAGTGCGTACGCCGTGGTGACGTGGAAGAAGAACTGCGGCAGGCCGTAGCTCAGCAGGTAAGCCTGGCCACTGAAGCGCTTCTCTTTCGGCGTGCCCGGACGGGTAACGATCTCGATGCCTTCCTTGCCGTTGATCTGCTCCGGCTTGATCTCGGCGATGTAGGCCAGAACCTTGGTCAGCAGCGCTTGCAGTTCGGCGAAGGTGGTTTCGGTGTCTTCGTACTTCGGCAATTCAACTTCAGCCAGACGCGAGGAAACGCCTTTGGCGAAATCAACGGCGATCTGCACCTGACGCACCAGCGGGAACATGTCCGGGTACAGGCGGGCTTGCAGGAACGCGTTCGGGTCAATGTTCTTTTCGGTAGCGTGCGCTTCGGCTTTTTTCAGCACATCACTCAGGGCGGTGAGCATTTGCTTGAAAACAGGAACGGAAGCGTCGTACAGGGAAATGGTCATGGCAGTCTCGTGTGGTGACAGGAGGGAAAACGTCGGCCGATTATAGCCATCCCCGCCCTTCCCGGGACCGGTCTTTTTCCTCTGCCGTACACCTTTGCCACCGGGAGACGACGAATTCTGTTGCCATTGGCGCTCGTCAATCTAAAGTGCATTCACGCAAGTGAAAAACATGAACCGGGTAAGGATGCGCCACCATGAGCACTGAGCAAGAGACGACCTTCGACGAGCCGCGGCTTAACAGCACGGAAATCCGCATTCTGGGCTCGCTGATCGAAAAACAGGCCACCAGCCCGGAAACCTATCCGCTGACCCTCAATGCCCTGGTGATCGCCTGCAACCAGAAAACCAGCCGCGAACCGGTGATGAACCTGACTCAGGGTCAGGTCGGCCAAAGCCTGCGGGCGCTGGAAGGACGTGGTTTCACCAAACTGGTGATGGGCAGTCGCGCGGATCGCTGGGAACACAAGGTCGACAAGGCCCTGGAACTGGTGCCGGCGCAGGTGATACTGACCGGGCTGTTGTTCCTGCGTGGTCCGCAGACGATCAATGAGCTGCTGACCCGCAGCGGGCGCATGCATGAATTTGAAGACGCCGAACAGGTGGTGCATCAGCTGGAGCGTTTGATTGCTCGGGGTTTGGCGTTGTTGATTCCACGACAAGCCGGGCAGCGCGAGGACCGGTATATGCATGCGCTGGGGGACCCGGCGGACATCGAAGTTATCCTGGCGGCGCGGCAGAACCCGGTGGAACGCGGCGCTGGTAGCGGCGTATCGATTGAGCGAATCGAAGAACTTGAAGCGCGCATTGCTGCGCTGGAAGAACGACTGGCCCGCCTCGAATAACAACTCGATCCCTTGTAGCAGCTGCCGAGCAGCGCGAGGCAGCGTTCGGCGGCGCAGCCGTCGCAATACCGGCAATTGAGTGTTGTCAGGCAAACCGCAGACGCRGCCTCGCGCTGCTCGKCAGCTGCTACAGGATTTGCGTAAACCTGTTACTCGCCATCCCAGTAATCCACACCATCGCCCGGCCGGGCGATGGCGACAAAGCCCGATGCATTGCCCTCGGCATCCACCTTGAAATCATCCATCACCGCGTATTTGCCTGAATCCGGGTACTCGCAGATCTCCGGCGATTGCTGGGTGCTCACCGCCAGATAACGCAGTTCAGCGTTGCTGGTGTTGATGATCTGGTGCGCCGTTTCCGGGCCACCCGGCGGGCAGGCAATCACGTCACCGGCCCGAATCGGGAAACGCTCGGTCCCGAGACGAATCTCCCCTTCCCCGGCCACAACGTAAAACATCTCCTCGTTGACCCGATGACTGTGAAATGGACTGCCTCGCATGCCCGGTTCCAGCACATACAACCGATATCCAAGTTTCTGCGCGCCCAGTTGCTGGCCCACGCGGGCTAACCGTTGCTGGTAACGGCCAGCCGTGTCGCCAGTGGGGGCCATTGCTTCGGGCAACGGTTCAAGATCGACCTGATTCAGGTTGAGAATGCGCGGATGCATGGGACTCCTCCTAGCTGCGGGCAAATTCCACAGCTTTGTGAAACTGCTCATCCGTCGGCCGAACGCCGGTGTACAGCACAAATTGCTCCAACGCCTGGATCGCGACAACCTCCAACCCGGTAATCACCCGCTTGCCTTCAGCGCGCCCCCGCACGATCAGCGGCGTTTCCGAAGGGATCGCCACCACATCGAAGACAGTCTCGGCTGCGGCGATGGTTTCAGGATCRAACGCCAGTTGATCGGCCTCCGGACCGCCCGTCATGCCGATTGGAGTGACGTTGATCAGCATTTGCGGGCGCTGTGCGCCCAGTTCCGCTTGCCACTGATAGCCCAGCGAATCAGCCAATGCACGCCCGGCGCGTTCATTTCGGGCGAGGATCAAACCGTTTTTGTAACCGCCGTCGCGCAATGCGCTGGCCACAGCCTTGGCCATGCCGCCGCTACCGCGTAGGGCAAAGGTCGAATCCTTGGGGACTTCGTGGGTGTTGAGCAACTGCTCGATGGCAATGTAATCGGTGTTGTAGGCCTTTAAATGACCGTCGGTGTTGACGATGGTGTTGATCGATTGAATGGCCGCCGCCGAGGCGTCCAGTTCATCCACCAGTGCGATGCACGCTTCCTTGAACGGCATCGACACGCCGCAGCCACGGATACCCAAGGCACGAATACCACCCACGGCCCCGGGCAAATCCTGGCTGCTGAAGGCCTTGTAGTAGAAGTTAAGGCCCAGTTGTTCATACAGATGATTGTGAAACCGCAGGCCGAAGTTACTGGGGCGCGCGGACAGCGACATGCACAGTTGCGTGTCTCGATTGGGGTTCATCTGCATGAAACTTTCTCCTTCATTAGCACTTTCAGATGGACGGGATTAGCCATTCCATCGGGTCTGTTCGATCATTACTGTATAGGCAGCGCGAGATAGCGCGGGCCGTCAGGAAACCGGTACAGACCTTACACAAAATTTACCTGACCGCTGTGCTGAATTTCGTAAAAAAGCTGTCTTAGAGGTATCCCCCGCGAGAATTCTTGGGTCTATTGCAGACGCAAGCGCTGGGTCGAAAAGCCGAGGAATGATCATGATTCGTTCAATTCCTGCAGTTGCCTTGCTGATCGGTGCACTCGCTTTCACAGCGCCGGCGCAAGCCCATGGCGGTGGTTGTGGTAATTGCTGGCAAGGTCCAGCGATTTATGGCGCGATCGTCGGTTCGGCCATCGTCGGTTCGGCCCTGATCAACGCCAATCGGCCGGTTTATGTACAACAACAACCGGTTTATTACCAACCGCCACCGGTTTACTACCAACCAGCGCCGGTCTACGTGCAACAACCGGTCTATTACGCCCCTGCACCGGTTTACTACGGTCCGCCGCGTTACTACGGCCCGCCACGTTATTACGGCCCGCCACGCGATTACTACGGCCGTGGCCACGGTTATGGTCACTGGTAATCACCCGGCCCCGCCTCAGCAGCGGGGCTTTTTTATGACCGCTGGTCGGCGAACGTCTGGATATATCGCGTCAATGTCGCTGTGGGGACAGCGTTGGTGGTTGAAATTGGCAATATTGACTTGAATCATCCCCGCCTTGCGCCAAACGGTCATATTTATGTCATGTCAGGTCCGCAAGCTTGGATCTGTCCGCAAACAACAGATCAATAACAACAAGGACGGCCTCATGCCCACACAAAACCCGCACCGCATTGTCGGCTTGTGCACTTCCAGCAAGGTGTACAACGCATTGACCGAACTCAAGCACCTGGAAGGCCATCGCAGCGCCAAGTTCCTATCGCTGCTGGCGGAAAACCTGGTGCGCAAAGGCCTGCTCAACGAGCACGAAGTGGTTCATATGCTCGATCTGGTCGTCGACTGAGGCGAACAGTCACTGGCGTCAATGACGACTATCGAAAGCGTTGATTTTCCGTTTCGCAGCCGTGTCCGTAAGGTAGCCCCATCGATTGATGGAGGTACTTATGTCCCAGGTTCAGATCATGTCAGTTATCGGTAGCGCCGTTCCCGCCCCGCTTAGAGCGCTGGGAATGCTCGCCTGTTGGTACGTGGTGCAGGACGGTGAAGCGATCAGTGGTCCGTTCACCTCGCTGCCGGACGCACAGGCCTTGTCGCAACGTCTCGGCCAAGGCCAGCTAAGCGCCTAAGGCAGCTGCACCTTCGGTTTGGTTTCAAGGAAAATGGCCCAACTGGACATGAACAAGGCTGCAATCAGTGGCCCGATGACAAAGCCGTTGAGGCCAAAGATCGCCAGACCGCCCAGGGTCGAGATAAGGATCAGATAGTCCGGCATCTTGGTGTCCTTGCCCACCAGGATCGGTCGCAGCACGTTATCCACCAGGCCGATTACAAAAATCCCGTACAGCCCCAACACCACGCCCTGCCAGATCGCCCCGCAGAGCAGGAAAAACGCCGCCGCCGGCGCCCAGATGATCCCCGCCCCCACCGCTGGCAACAGCGACAAAAACGCCATCAGTAC
>NZ_JBFUKU010000254.1:0-7525 GCF_056400685.1 Pseudomonas sp. P5_A12
CCTTTATTGGCAGCGGCGAGAACCTCAACATTGCGGTCGAAAACGGCCTGAAACGCGCTGCGTCGGTCACCGGCCTGGCGTATGACGAAGTGCTCAACCGCGCGACCATCACCGGCTCCATCGACATCAGCCGCTTGCCCGGCACCGTCCGCGTGACCTTCCTGTGCCCCATGACCGTGTTGGACCGGATCGGCATCGGTCATCTGGTGCGCGAGAAATACGACCTGGCGTAACGCTAATCCACGGGTCTGTACCGAAGTGTGTACAGACCCTTTACTGATACATCCGCCACGATTTTCTGCCGCAACCGAACACAGCCCCGATACAGCGCTTCGATTAACTGTGATTCCGCTTCGGCAATCATTGAGATCGACACCATGCAGACCTCTTCTTCATCAACCAAGGCCACCGTCGGGCTGGGCCTGCGTCGCGGTTTAATGAAAGACCTTCAGGCCGCCCGCACCGGCGACTTCGACTTTCTGGAAGTCGCGCCGGAAAACTGGATCGGCATCGGCGGCGCCCATGGTCACGCATTGCGCGCCCTGGCCGAGCGTTTCCCGTTGTCCTGTCACGGCTTGTCGCTGTCCCTCGGCGGGCCGTCGGCGCTGGACGTCGGGTTTCTGCAAGAAGTCCGAGTGTTCCTCGACCATTACCAGGTGCCGCTGTACAGCGAGCACTTGAGCTATTGCAGCGATGACGGTCACCTCTACGACCTGCTGCCGCTGCCGTTTACCGAAGAAGCGGTGCACCACGTTTCTGCGCGCATCCGTCAGGCCCAGGACATTCTTGGCCGGCGTCTGGCGGTGGAAAACGTTTCCTACTACGCCGCGCCACAGCAGGACATGGACGAGGTGACCTTCACTAACGCCGTGTTGCGCGAAGCCGATTGCGACCTGTTGCTTGACGTCAACAACGTGTACGTCAACTCGATCAATCACGGTTTTGACCCGCAGACATTCCTGGCCGGCATCGATTCTGGCCGGGTAGTGGCGATGCACGTGGCCGGGCATTTCGATGAGTCCGACACCTTGAAAATCGACACCCATGGCGCGTCGGTTAAACCGGTGGTCTGGTCGTTGCTGGCGCAGGCCTATGCCCGGTTCGGCGCGCAACCGACGCTGCTGGAGCGGGATTTCAACTTCCCGGCGTTTTCCGAACTGGTGGCCGAATTGCAGACCATCCGCCGCTTGCAAACCGAGGAGGTGAACCGTGGATAAGCCGAGCCTGTTTGAGCAACAAACCACCCTGGGCCGCTACCTGCGCGATCCCGATCACTGCGCGCCGCCGGTTGAAATGAACGCCGCGCGGGCACAGGTGTATCGCGACCTGATTTTCGCGAACCTGTCGACATTGCTCAGCGGGACGTTTCCGGTGCTGATCAAGATTCTCGGTGATGAACAGTGGCGTTCGCTGGTGCGGATCTTCCTGCGGGACTACCGCGCACGCACGCCGAAATTTGGGGAAATTGCCCAGGAATTTGTCGAGTTTCTCGCGGCGGATCCGCAGGCGTTGAGCGAGGGCACCTGGCCGCCGTTCATGGTGGAACTGGCACATTACGAGTGGGTTGAGATGGCGTTGCAGCAGTCTGATGCCGAGCCGTTGGCGCCGAGTGATGTGGCGTTGATCCTTGAACGACCGTTGCGGGTTTCGCCACTGGCGTGGCCGCTGGCGTATGCCTGGCCGGTGCAATGGGTGGGGCCGGATTTTCAACCCGAGGCAGCACCCGTTCAGCCCACGCTGTTGCTGGTGCGGCGGGCGGAGGACTGGAGCGTGAAGTTTTCTGAACTCAGCCCGTTGGCGTGGCGGTTATTGCAGCGCATCGCGCAATTTCCCGAGCTGAATGGGCGTGCGCAACTGGAAGGACTGGCGGTGGAGGCGGGGGCGAGCGGATCGGCGGAATTTATGGACAGTGGCGCGGCGTTGTTGCGGCAGATGCATGGGGAAGGGGTTTTGGAGGGGGCGTGATCGTGCACAGCGTCAATGTTGCCCGCTAAAGTCGTTTTCACCGCTATACGCAGATTGATCGCTCGCGCAGCATTGGCACTCAATACTCGGGGCAGGTGTGACGGCTCATCCAGCCAATTCATCTGCGCTGGTAACGTCTCATTCAGTGTCTGCGTTGCTTCATCATCGAGTGCCAGACGTGGGCCAACGCCTGGGCAGAGGGACGCCTGCGCGAGGGACATTTTTCGCTTAGCCACCAACTGCACGATACCATTGGCAGAATCAACTCGACATGACTCCCCCTTAATGCGGGGACCGCTTGCGCCAGTGACATCTATCCTTTTGGTACCATTGAACGACTCAAATCACGGCATCAATAATTGTGAAAAATGCTCTGTGCGCCGAGGTGCTGAACGAAGAGGCGTGAGATTTGGAATGCCCAGGTCGCCGCCTTGTATCAGTCCGGAGTCAAGTTGCTGGAGGGGCAGGGGGGAGGGTTCTAGTGCGCCAATCCAAAACAACGCAGTTTTTGAAGCTCGACTAAATAGGCGCAGAAATTGTCGGGTCGGGTGGGTAGCCTGTACAACGTGAGCGGCATGTTTTCCTTCGCATAATACGCTTGGTTATAGGCCAGCTGACTGCTGGCATACTTTTTTGATGCCCTGTTCAGGCTCTCGTTTTTAGATTGGGTGACTRAAGAGAAACTGTCCTGAAAAGTGCTTTTTATCCTGAGCGGCGTAATGTGAGATGTGCTGTCGATTTGTTGAAAATCGTAAACGTTATTTTTCTGAAATTGGAAGCGCGCTTTTTGGGGTATTGATTCACCGTTTTCGAACAAGACAATGCCTTGGGAGAAGTAAGGTCCGTAGAGGTGATGCCGCTCAAGGATGAAATACACAAGGTGAGCGAGCGTCAGCAGCAGTGCCAGGATGAAGAGCAATAAATTTGAACGGATCATTTTACACAGGCCAATAGTTGTTGGTCATTTATTTTTGTTATTTGGGATTGGTGCATAAGGATGGTAGAAACACTGCCCGCTTGATCAATGCAAACGACATCAAAATAATTGTACATGCGGTTAAATAATAAAGTGACGGGTGCTTCAGAAATTGCCAATAATCTATCCCGCAAGGCGCTGATGTCAGTGTGTAGAGTTGCAAGTTTTTCTTTGTCAGGTGCGGTATACAAAAGGCTTTTATTACCGATCTGTTCAGTACTTACAGCCAGTCCAGGCTGCACAAGCAGAGTAGGATTGAAACGCCAAACGAAGGTTGCGAACAAAAATGCAATAATTAATAAAAGAAAAATACGACGACTCTTATGAATATATTGTATGGGGGCGGTACGCTCGCGTGTGGGGGAGGCCGCAATAGTCGGTGCCAGATTTATGTCGTGCTGGAATACAGGCCAATCTTCGGGATGAATCAGAAAACGAGAGTTGAGTTGATACCCACGACGAGGCATGGTCTGAATGATTTCTTTGGCCACTTCATCACTCAGTTGCTCTCTTAAGCTGGAAATGGCTTGATTCAGGCTGCTTTGAGTGACAACACGCCCAGGCCAGGCATAGGCCAGAATATCTTCTCGGGCGACAATGGTATTGGCTCTGGTAATTAACAGTTCCAGTAAGCGGGAAGCGGAATAACTGAGCTCTACTTTGGAGGTCAACTGTTGTCCAAAGAAAAACGTCAGTAACTGACGCGTAGGTTCGAAGTGAACATAATGTTCCGGTTTTGCGCGGCGAATAACATGGCAGCCAAGAGGGTGTGGAGTTGTACGCGAACTTGCAGTATCAACGCTCTGAGGCGGTTTTTTAGAAAGGCGGGGTTCTTGTATGTCTGTGGAAGTCATGTTTTTGCCTTAAAGATACGCAAGGTAAAAATAGCATCCAATAAATGATGCAGTCGCTAATATCTGAAGGAGGTGAGGGTAGAGGGCATCCTCTCTTCGAGGCCGAACACGCGCACTCAACACTTGCTTGAGCATCTGCCTGATAGGTCCGGCAGGAACTATCAAGCAGGTGCCTCCAAACGCGAAGTCAATAGATGTCAATTCACATCAATTCACGATTTTTTCCTGAAAACAGCTCGCATCTTCCGCTCTCCACTCTCTGAACTACAGCAGACTCTGGGTTTTTGTTAGCGGGACTAACCCATTCTTCACGAGATCCATTCGTAGAAGGTTGCAGAAGCCTGGCTGGAATTCATCGCTTCACGGGTGGAACTCGCGGGAACGATTCTGGCCGAAACATTTAGCTTTATTTAGCTCCTTAATGTAAAAACATAATGTGTCTTTGTCATGAGGGAGCGTATAGAGTGTCAGAAGGTTTCCGGGCTTAATGCTGTAGGCATTATTAAATACAATGTCTTCGTCGCTGTAGCTTGGGGGCGCTGTTATTTTTGAAGAGTTTGATGAGATATTTTTCAGCTTGTAATTCCCCGCTAGATGAACGTCTACGTCCCGGAGATAATCCTGATACCAGGCACCTACCTGGATGTACTCATAAAGGCTGTTGTTTTTTAGTTGCATTCGAATGCTGACAGGGGTGCTGCTGCCATCGCTCATCAAAAAAAGTCCGCTAGAAAAATAGCTGCCACTAGTTGGGTGTGCCCGTCCCAGAAATGAATACCCTGCATGCGCAACTCCGAACGTGACTATCAAGCCACACAGTACGCTGTTCAGTCTGATCATTGCAGGCACTCCCGCAATTGTTGATCATTTACGGTCTCCAGTTGGGTGCGGTAAATGGTTATGAATTTTGTTACGCCTTGATTGATGCAGGTGATGTCATAGTAGTCTTGTGTGCGGTTGAACACGAGAGTTCCAGGGCGACTTGAAAAATGTACAAGACGCTCGCGTACTTTTGATAGGTCATTCTGGAGTGATTCTAAAGAGGTGGGGTTGGGAGCCGTATAAACCAGATGTTGATTGTTTTCTTGTTGTGTGTCGATGACAAGATCAGGTTTTAGCAGCAGATCCCAATCAACACGCCAAAGCAGGGTACTTAGCATTAATGCAGTGATTGCCACCAAAAACAATCTGACTGGCCTCTGCCAGTGTTCAGGTACGGCATCCCATTTGGAGTGCAGGTGGGCGTCGTTGTCAATAACAGTCGGTGTGTCGCCACAGTCGTCAACTGTCTCTGGAAGTTCTACTGCAGCAATAAGAAAGCTTGAGTTGAAGACATAACCGCGACGAGGGATGGTCTGGATGATTTCTTTGTTTTGTTCATCCCCGAGTAGTTCTCGTAATCGTGAAATTGCTTGATTAAGGCTACTTTGAGTAACGACACGCTCTGGCCATGCGTACTCAAATATTTCGTTGCGAGTGACAACAACATCGGCGTTTCTCACCATCAGTTCGAGTAATCGACTGGGGGAAAACCCGAGCTCGATTTGATCTTTTGTGGTTCCTTCGATCAAGGAAATCTGCTGGCGTTGAGGAAAAAAAACTGCTGATCGTCCTCGTTGTGAGCATCTGATGGTGTAGCTAAGGAATGGACCACTTTGCGTGGTAGTACTCGTCAGGGTATCCATGATGCATCCGTTGTTTCCTACCGTTGATGGTGTTTGGTAGAGACGTGTATGTAGTTGATTTATTTGAAATAATTGGCAAGTCGTGAACGACGCTTCCTATCAGTATCATTGCACGTGCAGAGCCAGTCCGTCACGCGGGCTGAGTCGAGTCTGTTAACGGACGCTGGACCCTGGCACTCATCGTCGTCATGGTCTGATAATCACAATTATTAAGAAGTTTTGACTTTGAAAATTCAGGTTGGCAGGCAAGATGCTGCGCTCCGAGTTGCCTTGGGCGAGCCCGGTCTGCTTTTTGTGTTGGCTAACGCCTTGCCCGTCATCTCCATCAGCCTGCCGCTGTCAATCTGACGGGCTGGGCGCCGGCGCAGAAGATTTCGGAAGATGAATTCTCGTGAATTAACAGTTACAAATTGTACGTTTCGCAGCGTCCTGCTTGATAGTCGGTCTACGCCTCCTGGGAGTAAAGACCTTTGAAACATCGCTCGCTCCTGAAAAATAAAAAAACAGTGATTGCTGCGCTCGTGCTGCATGACGTGCGCGCACGTGTCAAAGAGCGAGGTATGAGAGGTATCTGGATTCTGCTCGAACCGGTTTGTCATTTATTGTTGTTCACTCGTTTGTTTGCACAGTACGGCGGACAAACAGTTGTAGACATCGTTTTTTCGATCTTCGTATTGGCAGGGTTGGTGCCGTTCTTGCTCTTTCGAAATATCGTCCTGCGTCTGATGGGAACCACCTGCGCTAATCGGGCATCGTTTGCCAATAGGCAGATCAAACCGCTGAATATTCTGATAGCTCGAACGTTAGTCGAAACGTTTTTCGCCATCGTCGTGTACATCGTTCTGGTGCTGGTTTTTGCTGGATATGGTTTTGACGTGTCGATCAAGGCGCCTGTCGAATGGCTATTGACTATCATCCTGGGGTTGTTGTTTTCCTTCGGGCTGGGTGTCGTGCTGGCGTCGCTTACCCACGCGAGCCCCGGAATCAGCGTGTGGGTCCGAACGATGTTCTTTCCGTTGTATTTCGTTTCGGGTGTGCTGGTTCCCGCGGCTTATCTTCCGCACGCCATATTGCCGTTATTGTTACTGAATCCGTTTTTACACTTGGAGGAGTTGATTCGTTCGCAGGTGTTTTCTGATTACGAACCCGTAGAAGGGGTTTCGGTTGAATACGTCATGGTGATGGCTTTAGTCCTGCTGCTTGTTTCGATCTTCGCTTACCGGCGTCGTCGGCAAATCCCAATCTGACTCCAAAGCGCGCTATCAGACTCCGAGCGTATCTGTGGTTATTTAAAAGGGCCAAAAATGTCCTTAAGCGTAACGATGAGTTCAGCTCGGTTGATTCGGTAATCCAAGCTCCGCACATAAACCACCACCCTCACGATTGCTCAACGTCAACGACCCGCCGATGGCCTGCGCCAGTTGCTGGGCAATCGCCAGCCCCAGCCCGGTCCCGCCGGTACTGCGGTTACGCGAATTCTCCACCCGGTAAAACGGCTCCATCACGTGGGCCAGTGCTTCCTCGGCAATGCCCGGACCACGATCCAGGACTTTCACCGACAAGCTGCCATTTTTACGTTCGACCTTCAGTTCAGCGGCGCCGGCAAATTTCAGCGCATTGTCGGTGAGGTTCACCARTATCCGCCGCAACGCATGGGGCCGGGTGTCGATGACGGCAGCACTTTTGCCACTCAGTTGCACGTCTTTACCCACGTCCTGATAGTCGAACACCAGGCTGTCGAGGAATGAATCCAGGTCGGTACGACGACTTTCTTCGGTGGCACCGTGAATGCTGCGCGCGTACGCCACGCCTTCGCGCACCAGGTGCTCCATCTCACCGAGGTCGTTCCACAGTTTGTCTTTCTCGGTGGAGTCGTCCATGAATTCGGCGCGCAGTTTCATGCGGGTGATCGGGGTTTGCAGGTCGTGGGAGATCGCCGCCAGCAGTTGCATGCGCTCCTTGAGGTAGGTGGCGATGCGCGCCTGCATGGCATTGAACGCTTTGGCAGCGTGGGCGACTTCGGTCGGGCCTTTTTCGTCCAGATG
>NZ_JBFUKU010000255.1:0-7500 GCF_056400685.1 Pseudomonas sp. P5_A12
TGGTCATCCGGCCAGATACCCATATCAATTGTTCCGAGCTTAAAGACCTCGATCTGTTGGTCATTTGTGGTGGTTACAGGACTGAGCTCATGGCCTCTGATGAGTTCATCCATTTACTGAAGGCAGCGGCAGATCTAGGCATCACTCTTGCCGGATTGTGGAATGGGGCATGGTTCCTTGGGCGCGCAGGATTGCTCGCCGGTTACCGGTGTGCCATTCACCCCGAACACCGCCCCGCACTTGCCGAGTTCTGCAAGGCGACACAGGTCAGCAGTGAGCCTTATGTGATTGATCGAGACCGGCTTACGGCCTCCAGTCCATCCGGGGCATTCCACATGGCGCTGGACTGGATCAAAGGACTGCACGATAAAGCCCTTGTTGAGGGCATTGAGGACATTCTTGCTTTTGAAGAGTCTCGCTACCGACGCATCAAGCCGACAGAGAATATCTGTTTGAGTGCGCCGCTACGCGAGGTTGTCAAGCTGATGGATGCCAACCTCGAAGAACCGCTGGAGTTGGAGCAACTGGCGGTCTACGCCGGACGTTCACGCAGGCAGCTCGAACGCCTGTTCAGGGAGCAACTGGGAACTACACCTCAGCGCTATTACCTGGAGTTGCGCATCACCGAAGCGCGTCGGCTTCTGCAACACACAGAGCTCTCACAAGTAGATGTGCTGGTTGCTTGTGGCTTTGTTTCACCTAGCCACTTCAGCAAGTGCTACAGCTCTTACTTTGGCTATCGCCCGTCCAAGGAAGTCAGACTGGTCAAGTAGAGATGTCTCCATTCAGTTGATGCTCAGACAGAGGCCCCTCCCGCCATTCGAGAGGCGAACGCACCCAAGTATACGCTTGGGCTTTGTCACGACGATTACCCGCTTGACTATTCGTCAATGAACCGGTGCTGCCGTCTGCGCCTTGTGCAATTTGATCCCTCTGCTTTAACCGAGGATTCCCATCTCAACGGCCACTCGTCGCTAGGTGTTTGCGGCTGTTTTGAATGTGTATTTTAATTGTAGACACAAAGAATAATGTTGTTTTATAGTGACAATACAGGTAGTAGACAGCGTTCACTCACCAGTACAAAGGTTTCTAATAATGGCTATCAAAGAACTCGATCTGCAGGCTTCCTCGGATCTGCCTGTCGACCGTAAAGCTGTGCTGGGAGAGGCGTTACGGCGCCGGATTCTGAGCATGGAGTTGGCACCTGGTGCAGTCGTGGACGAACTGGCCTTGTGTGACGAGTTCGGCCTTTCTCGCCCACCTGTACGCGAACTTATGCGGCAGATGGCTGCCGAGGGATACATCGATCTTGAAGCGAACCGTGCCGCACGAGTTTCGTCGATGAGTTACCAGTCGCTCAGAAGCTTTTTTCTGGCAGCTCCGTTGATTTACATCGCCACTACCCAATTGGCGGCTGCGCATGCAACTCCTTCTGAGATTGCAGAGCTGAAACGCATCCAGGCGTTCTTCCGCACGGCCATCGAAGAAAAGGATGTAGAGAAGCGGGTGCTTTACAACGACGAGTTCCATTTGCAGATCGGCAAGATGGCTCACAACGCTTACTTGATGCCAAGCCTGCAGCGCTTGCTAATCGACCATGCGCGGTTGGGGAAGATCTTCTATCGCCATCCCACGACAGTGGACATGCAAGAAGACCTGGAAGTGGCGGCGCAACAACATGACGACATGATCAGTGCCATTGAAAACCATGATCAGGTTTTGGCTGGAGATATCGTTCGCGCACATTTGGAATTGTCGCGACGCCGTATGTCCGAATACGCCGCACCGGAAGGTTTGGATGTAGCACTTACCTACTAAAAAGCGGCACCGATGCCACTTGCATGAACAGTGTGATGAGACGTGCAGAAGGGACGCTTTTAGTAACTACAAATATAAAAGAGCCCAGGTCGCGAAAAATGGCAAAAATCAGATACACACCTGCAGATGACTCTACATGCGGCTGGTTCCACCTAAGCCAGCCGAGAGTGGCCCGTCCCTCCCACTCTGGAATTCGCTCGGCGCGGTGGGTTGTGCTGGGGGCCGGATTTACCGGGCTTGCAGCAGCTCGCCAACTGGCACTGAATTTTCCGGATGACGAGATTGTCTTGATCGAGGCCCAGGAGGTCGGCTATGGGGCCTCCGGCAGAAATGCCGGTTTTGCCATAGACCTGCCACACGATATCGGTGCAGATGACTATATCGGCGATATCAAAACAGCAAAAATCAGCATGGAGTTGAACCTGACAGGGCAACACATTCTGAGAGATCTCGTGGAAAAACACCGGATTGAGTGCCAGTTCCGCATGTGCGGAAAGTATCAGGCTGCGATTGAAGATCGGGGTATCTCGGTTCTGGATGCTTATCGCCGTGGTCTGGACAAACTCGGTCAAGAATACGAAATGATCGAAGAGAAGGATTTGCCGAATCACATCGGAACGCATTTCTATCGTAAGGCTCTTTTCACCCCGGGCACGGCACTCATCCAACCGGCCGCCTTGGTGAAGGGGCTAGCCGACAGCCTGCCGGCCAACGTGACGCTTTATGAAAATACGCCGATTACTGACGTGGAGTATGGCGACAAAACCATTCTCACCCATAAGAACGGTCGTATTGTTGCGGACAAGTTGTTGCTGACCAATAACGCGTTTGCCATGAGCTTCGGTTTTCTGAAAGGGCGCATGCTGCCGATATTTACCTATGGCAGCCTGACCCGGCAGCTGACGGAAGATGAGCAAGCACGTCTGGGAGGCAAACCCTATTGGGGCGTGATTCCAGCCGATCCCTTCGGCACCACATTGCGCCGGACAACGGATAACCGCCTGTTGGTGCGTAACAGCTTCAGCTTCAATGCCGATGGACGCAGCCATCAGAAATACCTGGAGCGATTTATCCAGCGACACAAAGATTCGTTCGATCGCAGATTTCCCATGCTCCCCGATGTCAATTTCGAGTACACCTGGGGTGGCTCACTGGCGTTGTCGCGCAACCACATGGCGCATTTCGGGCAACTGGCTAACAACGTCTACGGTGCACTCTGCTGCAATGGACTGGGTGTAACCCGTGGCACGGTGACAGGAACTTTGTTGGCCGACTGGCTGGCTGGCAAGAGCAATCCACTGATCGATTTTCTGTTGTCGTCCCCAGGGCCCAACAGAAACCCACCCGAACCCCTACTTTCAGCAGGCGTGAATATGAACTTGCTGTGGGGGCAGTGCCGGGCAGGTAAAGAAAGCTGATTACGCATCACGCTAATAGGAAAGTTAGACGTTAAATTATTGGTTTGAAGTTTTAGCTTAATGGTTAGCCCATTAAGGCTGATGGTTTCTTATCGAGGCGGCTTTGATTCGCCCGCATTTTGGGTTTGCGCTTCAGCCCTCTGAATGACCGAAGCGGAATAGGAGACAATAATGACAAGTCCTAATATCTCTATTGAGGATGTTCCTCTCAATAATTTTCACCGTTTACTGACTGCTCGTTCCGGAGGCGGGTCATTTGTAGATGGTTATGTGTTGAGCATTATCGGTATCGCGATGATGCAAATTACATCAGCGCTCCAATTGTCGGAATTCTGGCAAGGAATGATTGCCGCATCGGCACTCATGGGGGTGTTTTTCGGTGGTTTCATCGGTGGCTGGCTAACCGATAAGTTAGGTCGAAAGAAAGTTTATTTCGTTGGCCCAACGCTGTTCATTATTTGCTCGTTGGCACAGTTTTGGGTTGAGTCAGCACCGGCATTGTTCGCGCTCAGATTTATCATTGGTCTGGCAGTGGGTATTGAATATCCCGTGGCCACGTCGTTACTGGTCGAATTCCTGCCTAAGAAACAACGCGGGCCGAGGCTCGCAGCGCTGACCATCCTTTGGTTTGCGGGCGCGGCTTTTGCCTACGTTGTGGGTACTTCAATTCTGAACGTGGGCGGTGATGACGCCTGGCGCTATGCGCTAGCGAGTGCCGCCGTCATTGGTCTGATGCTGCTGTTGTTACGTGTCGGTACTCCTGAGTCCGCTCGTTGGCTCTTGAGCAAAGGGCGAAAGGGCGAGGCAGAGCGCGTGATCAAACATGTGTACGGTCAGCACTATTCGCTTCGAGATCTCCCTGAAGAACCAGATCAAAAGAAAATGTCATTCCGGGATTTGCTTCACTCCGGGTATGGAAAACGGCTGTTCTTTGTTTCCATCTTTTGGTCATGTTCGATTATTCCTGTTTTTGCAGTCTATGCCTTCGCCCCCAAGGTTCTCCTAGCGTTGAATTTGAAAGGGGAGTGGGCCTCCTATGGTTCCATGATCATCACGATGCTGTTTGTTGTGGGGTGTGTGCTCGCAACAAGGCTGATTAACACAATTGGCCGGCGCTGCATGCTGATTCACAGCTTTCTATGGTCTGGTTTGGCGCTGTTGGGATTGGCGACTTTTTCACACAGCAATGCAGTGGTTGTGCTTTTCCTGTTCGGGGCCTACGCGCTGTTTATCGGCGGAGCACAAGTGTTGCAGCTTGTTTATCCGAACGAGTTGTTCCCTACAGAGATTCGTGCATTTGCCGTAGGCATCGGAACTTCCCTTTCCCGAGTGGGAGCAGCGGTTGGCACTTACCTGGTACCTGTTTCGCTACAGACCCTGGGTATCGGCAATACGATGTATGTGGCTGCCATGGTCACCTTTGTCGGGCTGATGGCAGCTTGGGCCATGGCACCTGAAACACGCTCCTTGAACTTGCGCGACGCAGCGGCGCTGAGCAATTGAAAAACTGCAATTGAGCCGTCAGCGATGAGTTGTCCCTGATAAATGGCGGTGGACGCCAGGTTGAATAACATTCCCTTAGTGATGGAGAGGCAATCATGAAATTCGAAGGCATTTATACCCCGGCAATCACTCCTTTGACCGCAACCGGAGAAATCGACAAGGCCGCTTTCGCCGACGTGCTGGAGTATCTGATCGAGTCGAAAGTGCACGGTATTATCATTGGTGGTTCGACCGGCGAGTACTACGCCCACACCTCTCAAGAGCGTATCGAACTGGCGACCCAGGCTAAAGACGTGATCGGCGGACGCTTGCCACTGGTGGTGGGTACGGGTGCCATCCGTACTGAAGACTCCGTCGAATACGCCAAGGCGGCTCGAGAGATCAAGGCCGATGCGATTCTGGTGGGCTCTCCGCCTTATGCATTGCCGACCGAGAAAGAAAATGCCATCCATGCACTGACCGTGGATCGCGTTGCCGGCCTGCCGATCATGCTCTACAACTACCCGGCTCGCATGGGAGTCAGCATGGGCCCTGAGTACTTTGCGGCCGTTGCCGAAARCAAAAACATAGTGGCCATCAAGGAAAGCTCCGGCGACATGGCGCAAGTCCATCGTCTGGCACGGGAATACCCGAACATCAGCCTGTCCTGTGGCTGGGATGACCAAGCGCTGGAGTTCTTCGCCTGGGGTGCGCGCAGCTGGGTATGCGCCGGCTCGAACTTCATTCCCCGTGAGCACGTTGCGCTCTACGAGGCCTGTGTCGTCGAAAAGGACTTCGACAAAGGTCGCAAGATCATGAGTGCGTTCATGCCGCTGATGGACTTCCTGGAAAGCGGAAAATTCGTTCAGTCGATCAAGGTGGGCTGCGAGTTCAACGGCCTTCGTACCGGCGGTGTTCGTTCGCCTCTGCAACCAATGTATGACCATGAGAAACAGGCTTTGCAGGACATCATCACCACTTTGAAACGTGACGTCGCCCAGGTGACCGGGAGCGCAAAATGACTGGCCTTCTCAGCGGGGCAGAATATGCCGCCATCGCTCGGGAACTGAAGTTCCCGACTCAGTCGTTCGTCAATGGTGAGCCCTATGCCTCGGTGTCGGGAAACACCTTCACCACGACGAACCCGGCGACCAATGACGTGCTGGCAGAGATTACCGCCTGCAATGCTCAGGATGTTGATTTCGCGGTGGCCAATGCCAAGGCAGCGTTCGAAGATGGCCGCTGGCATAAATTGAGCCCGGGCGAGCGCAAGAAGGTTCTGTTGCGCTTTGCCGATCTGCTGGAGCAAAACTCGCACGAGCTTTCTGTCCTGGAAAGCCTGGACAGCGGCAAACCCGTTCGCGAGTGCCAACTCACAGATGTTCCGGAAACTATTCACATGATCCGCTGGCATGCGGAGCTGATCGACAAGATCTACGACAGCACCGCACCGGTCGGTTCCGGCGCGTTGAGTCTGGTGGTGCGTGAAGCCATCGGAGTAGTGGGTCTGGTTTTGCCCTGGAACTTCCCGCTGCTAATGCTGGCCTGGAAAATCGGCCCGTCGCTGGCCGCAGGGTGCTCCATCATCGTCAAACCGGCCAAGGAGACCACCTTGACGGCGCTGCGTGTCGCCGAACTGGCTCATGAGGCCGGTGTGCCGGCCGGTGTGTTCAACGTGCTGTCGGGCGGTGGCGGTGAAGTGGGCGAGCCACTTGGCCGGCACATGGACGTGTCCATGGTCAGCTTCACTGGCTCGACAGCTACCGGCCGCAAGTTCCTTAACTATGCGGCAGATTCGAACCTCAAACGCATCGTGCTTGAGTGTGGCGGCAAGAACCCGGCAGTGGTGATGGATGACATTGAAGACCTGGATCTGGTCGCCAGCCACGTCGTCAATGGTGCGTTCTGGAACATGGGCGAAAACTGCTCGGCTTCCTCGCGTTTGATCGTGCATGCCGACGTCAAGGACGAGTTGTTGAAGCGCATCGGCGTTCAGATGCGCGACTGGAAAATGGGTGATCCACTTGATCCAGAAAACCGCCTTGGCGCCATGGTTAGCAAAGCGCACTTCGAGAAGGTTCGCTCCTACCTCGAGCAAGCTGCTGTCGAGAACCTCGACGTCGTTTATGGCGGCAACACCCAGAGCGATATTTTTGTCGAGCCGACTGTTGTCGATGGTGTAGGTGTCGATAGCCGACTGTTCCAGGAAGAGATCTTCGGCCCTGTGCTGGCGGTTACCACGTTCAACACCGTTGACGAGGCTATCGCGCTGGCCAATGACTCGGTGTATGGCCTGGCTGCTTCGGTCTATACCGACAACCTGCGCAACGCGATCAAGCTTTCACGCGAGATTCGTGCGGGGATTGTGACGGTGAACTGCTTTGGTGAGGGCGACGCTTCCACGCCGTTTGGTGGCTACAAAGAATCCGGCTTTGGTGGCCGCGACAAGTCAATCTGGGCCCACGATCAGTACACCGAAATTAAAACTATCTGGATTGACGTCTCGGAACGGTAATTCGCCGAACTGAGGACAGCGATAAGCGCACCAGTCTCGAATACCACGAATGTCGGGACGGGTGCTGCTCTAATTCGTAAGCCACCATAGCGAAAATAAAAAAACACCAGCTCTGTCTTTTGGCGACCAATAAAAACAACAGCACGACGAGATCAGGTTAATGCTAATCATTCATCAAAATTGCATTTTCGGGTGCATATTAAAAACGGCTAGTTTCTCGGCCAAGGGACGCGGTAATAGAACGCAGTGCTCAATGCTGCCCATGAC